>JACPZJ010000171.1 GCA_016195585.1 Nitrospirota bacterium
GTATCGGCATCAGGCCTCCGCAAAGGGGCAGGGATATTCTCGCAGCAAAAGAAAGAGGCGATGATTTCTTTGAAAACATGGCCAATAAATTAAAGGAACTAAAGAGAGAAAATAGTATTGTGCTTGTTTGCCCCACAAAAGAGAGGGCAGAAAGGATTCAGCATATCTTCAGCGAGTATGAACTGGGGCTTCCTATTTCTGATGAAGGAGCTATCAGGATTGAGCTCGGCGAGCTGTCATCAGGCTTCTCTTTTACTGATATTGGCCTGATTGTAATAACAGAGGATGAGATATTTGGAAGGAGGATAAAACACAGGCCTCCAAAGCCGCAGAGGCTCGGGCAGATACTCTCATCCTTTACAGAGCTTAATGAAGGCGATTATGTTGTCCATATCCAGCACGGGATCGGCCAGTTCAGCGGTTTAAAGCGGCTGAAGATCGGGGAGCATGAGAGCGACTTTCTTCAGATAAAATATGCCGGCAGCGACAGGCTCTATGTGCCTGTGGACAGGCTGAATGTGGTGCAAAAATATATCGGCGTAGAAGGAAAGGCGCCAAAGATAGATTCCCTTAAAGGGACGGCATGGGAGAGGGCAAAGGCAAAGGTAAAGAGGGCAGCAGAGCTTATTGCAAAAGACCTGTTAGAGCTTTATGCGCACAGGGAGGTGGCAAAGGGCATAGCGCATCCAGCCGATGATCAGTTGATGGAGGAGTTTGAGGCGGCCTTTGAATATGATGAAACAGACGACCAGCTTACAGCCATTGTGGATGTAAAAAGGGACATGGAAAAAGAAAGGCCCATGGATAGGCTCGTGTGCGGTGATGTCGGCTATGGAAAGACAGAGGTTGCCATGAGGGCTGCGTTCAAGGCAATCTCTTGTAACAAACAGATTGCCCTCCTTGTGCCAACAACCATCCTTGCAGAGCAGCACTATCAGACCTTTAAGGAGAGATTCTCACCCTTTCCAGTGAATGTTGAAATGCTAAGCAGATTCAGGACATCCTCTGAACAGAAGGAGATAATCAGGGGCATTGCAGACGGAAAGATAGACATTATTATCGGCACACACCGCCTGCTGCAGAAGGATGTGGTATTTAAAGACCTTGGCCTTGTAATAATTGATGAGGAGCACAGATTCGGCGTTCGGCATAAGGAGAGGCTCAAGGAGTTAAGAAAGAATGTGGATGTGCTTACGCTGACAGCAACACCTATTCCGAGGACGCTCCAGATGTCCATGGTCGGCATCCGCGATATGAGCATAATAAATACGCCCCCGCCTGACAGGCTGTCAATAAGATCAGTTGTTGCAAGGTTTGACAGGAGGCTGATAAGGGAGGCCATTTTAAAAGAGTTGAACCGCAATGGTCAGGTCTTTTTTGTCCACAACAGGGTCAGGACAATAGACCAGATGGCAGTATTCTTAAAAGACCTTGTTCCTGAGGCGAGGATTGCAGTTGCCCATGGCCAGATGAATGAAAGGGCGCTTGAGGATATCATGGTCAAATTTGTAGAGAGGGAATATGACATACTCCTTTCAACAACTATTATTGAATCAGGTTTAGATATTCCATCTGCCAATACGATTATTATAAACAATGCAGATAAGTTTGGCCTTGCAGAATTATATCAATTAAGGGGAAGGGTTGGACGCTCAAGGGAGCAGGCACATGCCTATTTGCTGATTGCAGGAAGCGAGGCGGTCTCTGAAATAGCAAAGAAGAGGCTGCAGGCAATAACAGAGCTTACAGAGCTCGGCGCAGGCTTCAGGCTTGCCATGCGCGACCTTGAGATACGCGGCTCAGGCAATCTCCTCGGCAGGCAGCAGTCAGGCGATATTGCAGCAGTTGGTTTTGAATTATACACAAGCCTGATTGAAAGGACCATACGAAAAATGAAGGGTGAGACGGTGGAGGAGGAGATTGAACCTGTGATAAATCTCCCTGTTTCAGCATTTATCCCGGAGGAGTATATTTCAAATTCCCTTCAGAGGCTGAGTATGTATAAGAGGCTTGCCGCTGCAAGAAATGCCTCTGAGCTTGGCAGCATAAAGGCAGAGATTATTGACCGCTTTGGCGAGCCGCCAGAGCCGGTAAACAATCTTCTGGATATAATTGAGCTAAAGGCCATTGCGATTGCCAATAATATTACAGGTATTGAGGCAAAGGGGAATGGCTTTGAGATAAGCTTCTTAAAAGGAAAGGCAATAAATAGGGACATTGGAGAGGAAAAAGGCGAGGGGAGATGGAAAGGGCTTTTTAAGAGCATAAGAATTGCCTTGCAAGATGTGAGTAATGTGTGATATAAAATAACTTTAAAATCTGCGCATAATAAGGAGAATTTTATGAGAAAAATTTTGTTGATTGCAGTATCTGTAGTAGTTCTGACAGCTCTGACTGCTGCCTGCGGTAAGGATGGCGGCAAGAAGACAGGCGAGGTTGTCGCCACTGTAGATGGCAAGGAGATTACAACCGAGGATATTAAAAAGAGGCTTGGCCCAAATGCAGGCCGGATGCATGAACTGCTTGCTGATGAGGCCGTCAGAAAAGAGCTTCTTGATGATATTATTGCCACTGAGCTTATCCTTGAGGATGCCAGAAAAAAGGGCCATGATAAAAATCCCGAACTTATCCAGAAGGTTGAGGACTTTAAAAATACTGAGTTAAGGAATAACTACCTGAACAAAGAGGTTATTGAAAAGAATACTGTTTCAGAGGCAGAACTAACAGATTATATAAAGAAGAACGAAGACAATATCAGGACAGAGGTGAAGGCAAGTCATATACTTGTAAAGACAGAGGCAGAGGCAAAGGATGTTCTTGCGAAGCTTGCAAAGGGTGAAAATTTTGCAAAATTAGCTGCTGCAGTTTCAGTTGATACAAGGAATAATAAGACAGGCGGGGATTTAGGGCCAATAAATATAAGGGATATACCTGCTGAGGCTGCGGAGCTTGAGAAGCTTGTCCTTTCATTAAAGGCTGGTGAAAGCGGGATGCTGAAAGGCCGCTTTGGATTCAGCGTGATAAAGGTTACCTCAAAAAAGATAAATAAGGATGTTAAAATTGACAATGAGCTCCAGCTCAGGCTGCAGGATAAACTTGTAAAGCTAAAGAGGCAGCAGGCCCTTGATAATGCTGTAAAGGATCTCCGTTCAAAGGCAAAGGTTGCGATTAAAGAGGATGTGTTAAAGAAGCTCACAGAGGCGCCAAAGGCTCAAGGGGAAAAGAAATAAAAGAAATAGCGGGGGTAACTTGTTGTCTTCAAAAAGATCAGGCCAGATATTATTTATATTTCTCTTTATAACCTTTTTATATATAGAGGGATGCCAGAGGGGAAAGGCTGATTCCAAAAGGGTGGTCGCCTCATTTGATAAACAGACCATAACCCTTGAGGACTTTAATTCTTTATATAAAGATATCATTGTTAGCTTTGGGATAAAGGATAACACAGAACAATTAAACAGCATAAAGCGAGACCTTTTAAACCAGTTAATTGAGAGAAGACTGCTATTACATGAGGCGCAGGCCAACAATATCCTTGTAAATGACGCTGAGCTGAATGAGGCTATTGAAAGGATAAAGGCAGATTATCCAAAGGATAAATTTGAGGAGATATTAAAGGCCGAAAACCTTACCTATGATAAATGGAAGACGCGGCTACGCGAGGATCTGGTTATTAAAAAGATTCTTAATACAATTGTTGACAGCCAGATTGCGGTTTCTGATGCAGAGATAAAAAAATATTTCAATACCCATAAAGGCGAGTTTGACAGGAAAGAGGAAGTAAGGGTAAGACAGATTGTAGTTGCCAAGGAAGAGGAGGCAAATGCAATACGAAAACAGCTTCTCTCAGGCGCTGATTTTACAAAATTAGCGCAGGAGAAATCCCTTACACCTGATAAGGCAAAAGGAGGCGACCTCGGATTTTTCAGCAAGGGAGGCTCAATGCCAGAGGAGTTTGATATCGCCTTTTCATTGAAAACAGGCGAGATAAGCAGTGTGGTTAAAACCCCCTACGGCTTCCATATCTTTAGAGTAGAAGAGAAGAGGTCTGCACGAAAGACCAGCTATAACGAGGCTGTGCCGGAGATTAAAAAACTGCTTATGCAGGAAAAAAGGGAGATGCGCTACCGCGAGTGGCTGGCTGAGCTAAGGGTGAAGAGAGGTGTTAAGATAGATTATGATGTCCTTTATGAATAGATGTGTAATAAAGACCGTTCTTTTTATAATTACTTTATTAATCCTTTTTACAGCGACAGAGGGTGTAATTGCAGCGATTACGATTGATAAGATTGTGGCAGTGGTAAATAATGAGGTGATAACACAGAGCGAACTGGATGAGATACTTCAAAAACCGAGAAGAGCGATTGAAGAGAACTTTAATGGCGAGGAAGAGCAGCAGCTTTTAAATAAGCTTACAAGGGACCTCTTGAATAAGCTGGTTGAAAAGAGGCTTCAGCTTCAGGTTGCAAGGCAGAAGAATATAACTGTAGGCAAGGAGGATGTAGAGGCTGCCCTAAATGATATTAAACTAAAAAATGCCTTTGTGGATGATGAGGCATTTAAAAGGGCGCTTGCACAGGAAGGCATGACCCTTGAACAGTATAAAAAGGAGCTTGAGGATCAGCTTATTATTATGAAGCTGCTAACCAGAGAGGTTAGGGCAAATATTGTGATCAGTGAGGAAGAGATAAAAGACTATTATAAAAATAATGAAAAACAGTATGCCCTTTTAGAAGAGGCGCATCTGCGAATTATGCTTTTTAAGGAAAGCGACGATGCCGGGATGAAGAAGGCAGCCGATATCTTGAGCCAGATAAAAAACGGAGCCAACTTCGCTGACTTGGCAAAGAAACACTCTGATGACCCGACTGCAAAGGATGGCGGTGATATTGGATTTATCAAAAAAGGCCAGATGTTTCCCGAGCTTGAAAAGGCAGCCTTTTCACTTAAGAAAAATGATGTGAGCGATATTATTAAGACACCTTCTGGTTATTATATTATCAAGGTAGAAGACCGCAAGGAGGCTGCGCCCATCCCGCTTGAAAAGGTGCGGAGCGATATTGAAAAAGCCCTCTATGAAAAAAAGGCAGATTTCATGTATGACCAGTGGCTCAGCGACCTGAGAAGAAACTCCTATGTGGAGATAAAGCTGCAGTAGGGGTAATATTGCAAAACAGCCCCATTTTTAGTTCCGCTGCACAGTTTTAGCATGCCCCTCCTATGTTATACCATCATGAATCTGTGATATACCCTCTCTATATTCAGGAAAGATTTCATTGACATATAAAGCCGTTAAGTGATAAAAAATAGTAATTGAAGATGCTAAAGAAGGGGCTTTCAACACATATTTTTGTATATAATCTGCTTAACGAGACGATAGTTCGGCAGATAAAAGCGGCTGGGTTTGATGCCATTGAGATATGGGGGATGATTCCGCATTTCAATTATAAGAATAATGATGAGATAGAAAAATTAGCGCAGCTATTAAAGGATAATGAAATAAAGGTTGTTTCCTTTCATGGTCCGATATACGAGGAGGTGTCGCCGCCAAAGGAGAGAAGGTGGTTATCCCTCGCCAGCACAGATGCCAATATCAGGCAAAAGGCTGTTGATGAGACAAAAAGGGTGATAGATTGCATGGGTTTATTTGGCGCAGGGCATTTGACTGTGCATGGGATAGAAGAAAGAAAAGAAACAGAATCAAAGAAGGCGTTTCATAAGAGCCTTTCTGAGCTCGCAGAATATTGCAAGGAAAATGGCGTAAGGATTGCCATTGAAAATATCCTGCACGGTTCATCTGCGAGGGATATATTGAAATTATTGGATGACAGGTATGACCCGGATGTGGTTGGGCTCTGCCTTGACCTCGGCCATGCAAATATATCAGGCGATCCCGTTGCTGACCTTGAGGAGTGCAGTGAACGGCTCTTTGCCCTGCATATATCAGACAACAATGGCAGGGAGGATTTGCATAGTATACCCTTTACTGGGACTATCAATTGGCTGGAGGCAGCAGCGGTTTTAAAGAAGATAGATTTTGATGGATATTTTATGTATGAGATAAGAAACAGGGATAACATAGATGATACATTGAATAAGATTAATGAGAGTTTTAAAAGAATATCAGAATCACTAGATTATAGATAGAGACTACTATCTGTCAGTTCATGCAGAAGAAGAAATGGTAGATGATAATTTTGAGCGAAGTGATAACGAAGATACGCAGACAGGTAGAGGAATGCGCTCTGAAGGAACATGGGCGGCCATCTTTTTTGTGAGGTCAGAGGTTAAAGTGGTAATAGAAGGAACTGAGAGCAAATGTCAATAGGCAAGTCAGACCCTCTTATCTGCCTCCTCTTGTGCTTCTCCCTCCATCTGCTTCAGTCTGTCTTTTATCTTAATGTCAACCTCTTTTTCCAAATCAATCCACAGTTTCGGATTTTTTTCTAGAATCCTCAACATGTATTCGAAAATAAGATGATATTTCTTACGCGTGAATTTGCAAAAGTTGACGCGTGTACTTATCCAAGCAGCCTTTCCATCATGCAATTTCTCATAGCACAGATCACAAACTCTCTGTACAAAGCAAGATTGACACTCTGGCCACTTATATAGCTGAGAGTGCAAATTCCATATCTTATCGAAATGCCAAATTCCTTTATTAACGTTACCTATTATAAAAGAGGTTGCTTTGTGACAGATCGTGATATCGCCATTAGGATGAACAGCCCCTTCCTGATAGCCCATTAGGCATCCTTTCCTGAAAGGGACATTATCGGAGTCGCAAAGATAAAATTTATTTACAGATTGTACTTCAGTAAATTCGTTGAAAGTGTGATAAAAGAATGTCTTTTGTCTGAAATTCAGTATTCTGAGAAGCTCTGATAGCTTTTTTACTCCGCTCAAGCTCAGCAATCTCTGACCAATTCTGTGGAGTTGATCAAAATAATCCGAATCCCGCTCCAGATCATAATGTGGTTCCTTGATCAACATGGTCAGATTACCTTCCTCTTCAAGAATCTTGATGAGTGGGTGATTAAAGAAGTTATCATCCTCAAGTTCGAGAGTCTCCATCGTTATGACGCTTTTTACTTGTATGCATTTCCGGAAATAATCAGGAGCATGATTATAGATTTTTTGGAGGTTACTAATAACTAAATTGAAACTACCTCGGTTAATAGTCCTGAAGCGGCGATCGCGGTCATGAATTTCTCTTTTACCATCAATGCTAAACTGTAGCAGAACTTTATGTTCCAATAGAAAATCGAGGATTTTATCATTCAAAATTGTGCCATTAGATGCAATTGTGATAATAATTGGCGGTCCACCTGGGCCAATCCGAGACTTAGCATATGCTACGGTTTGCCTGATCAGGTCAAAAGCTAACAAGGGCTCTCCGCCAAAGAAATCGAGTCTTATCTTTTCAGATTGTCCTGAATGTGTTCTCAGAAAATCCACCATATTTTGCGCTGTTTTCCAAGTCATGGAGGTCTGGGAAAGTTGTTGATATCGACCATATTGTCCCCCATATATGCAGTAAGAACATGACAGATTACATTGTGTTGTAACATACACGGTAAATCCGGAAAGTTTATTGGAAAGAGTGTGCTTGAAATAAGATTGGTCATATCGGGAATCACGGTTAAAATGAGAGCTGATTAAATAACCTTTTCTTTGAAACTTTTTGATCTCTCGAAGAGAGTCACGTATCTCACTTTTAGAATATTGGGGCAGAATTGAAATCAAGTCGTCAGTATTTAGTTTTTTTTCGCGTAGTTTCCCCAGTATGGCAAAGACTACCGGATCAACCTCTATAAA
>JACPZJ010000020.1 GCA_016195585.1 Nitrospirota bacterium
CTTTAACTTCTAAGAGCCTCTGCCTTAATTCACTGAGATCTGTACTGAACATTTTATCAAGGCTCCCATTATATTCCTTAAAAAGGAACTTCATGAACTCCTTAAGCCTTTTTGCCTTGATATTAAAGTAGCCAGAAGGCCTGATTAATTTTGCCAGCTTAGGTGATGGAAGGGTATATAATGCCTTTGGCGAGAGGTGTCCACCCTTTTTAAGATTACCTATTGCCTTTTCCACATTCCCCCATGCAGTATTTTGGGTAAGGATTGCGCCAACAATAACCTCAAAGGAGGTTTCGCCCGGCCACCAGTGCTGTTTGCCAAATTGATTGTATAATAGTTTATATATTTCAAGGAGTGATTTCTTAAGGGGCTTACTTTTTTTGATCACCTTGTTACATCCCACACCCATTTAAGATAATCTTCTGAACCGCTGATTATGGGGAGGGCAATAATTTCAGGGACAGAATAGCTGTGAATGGATTTTACCTTTTTGATAATATCATTTATAAGGGACTTTCTTGTCTTGATGATCATCAGCGCCTCTTTTTCGTTGCAGACCTTCTCCTGCCAGTAAAAGATAGATTCAACCTGTGGAATAATATTTACACATGCAATAAGCCTCTCTTCCATGAGGGTATTACCTATCTTTCTTGCCTCATCAATGGAGCTTGCAGTAATAAAGATAACGACAGCCTCCAATTTATACCTAAGCCCCTTCCTTAGCTATTGTTGGTGTTATAAAGATGAGGAGCTCATTCTGCTCGTCAAGTACACTCTGCTTTTTAAATAACCAGCCTAAAATTGGTATTTTGGAAAGAAAGGGAACGCCATTCTCTGCATCTGTCAGTTCTTTTGTAAAGATGCCGCCAATAACTATTGTGTCGCCATTCTTTATTATCATATCAGTATTGGCATTCTTTTTAATAATTGTGGGTATATTATCAACCTGCCTTGCCCAGTCAGGCTCGGCCTTCTCAGCCTTTACATTTATTACAATCTGGTCATCTGATGTAATATGCGGTGTTACTGTAAGGGATAGGGAGGCATTAATAATCCTGATCTCTGTTGTAGTCACCCCTGATACTGTTGAAATCACCCTTATAGGTATATCCCTTCCGCTTGATATCTTTGCCTCTTTATTGTCAAGGGTCAATATCTTTGGATTGGAAAGGACCTTTCCCTTGCCGGTGCTCTCCATTGCTGAAAGCTGAAGGTCAAGACCGAGATTGTTTTTTATCAGCGAGAATCCGATAGCCCCGCCACTACCAGCGCCTACTGCAGCAGGAAGATTTACTAAGAAACCTGTGCCTCCTATGCCGATCCCCCCTGTTAAAGGGGTGTATGTTGTGTCAGTGGAAGCCGCTTTTGTCCCACCGCCGGAGAGCAGATAGTTACCTTTAGTCACCCCTCTTGATGTAATATTTCCCGAATAATCGCCGCCCCACTGGACACCAAGCTCGCGGGAGAAGCCTGACCTTGCCTCCACAATCCTCGCCTCAATCATAACCTGCGGCGTCCGTGTGTCAAGGCTTTTAACCAATGATGCTATCCTCTCTACATTCTGTGCCACATCCCGGACAATCAGTGTGTTTGTCCTCTGATCCATAGCAATCTTGCCTTTGCTGCTAAGCATATTTTTCAGATTCTCTGATATCTCCTTTGCATTTGCAAAATCAACAGGTATTCGTCTTGTAACAAGCCCCTCTTCCCCCTCGCTAAATGGCGAGGCGACAATCATTATGATATTGCCTTCACGGTGAAAGGTAAGGTTATTTATTTTAAGTATGGTTTCTATTGCCTCCATCAGCCTTACCCTGTTAAAGCTCAGGGTGACCTTTCCTGAAATTTTTTCACCGATAATAATATTCAGATTATTCTCCTGCCCAAGCGCCCTGAGGACATCCTTTATATCCGCATCCCTGAATTCCATTGTGTAAAGTAGCTCTGACGGCCTCTTTAGATTAGCCTCAGCCTTATCCTTCTCTATTGAGATAGGCTTCTGGGTCTCTGCCTGTGCATTAATACAGATAAAAAGCAGCGCAATTGGAATTATCTGTAATAGTATCCTTTTAATGTTTTTACTCATTCTTCCCTCCTCCTTTTATTAAAGAGGGTCACTTGATTTATGGATTAGATGAAAAACTTTCAACCATCAGCTCAATCTTTTCATCCCCATCTGACAATATTACCCTGTCTTTTAGGATTTCAACAAGTTTTTTGCCAGATACAATATCCCCTTTTTTAATTATCTTGTTGTTTATGATAGCCACACCACCGCCGCTTTTATATATTATGCCATTTAACACCATCCCGTTTATCCTTAGTGCGCCCTCCTGCCCCTTATGCCTCATATTTTTAGGTACAAGAAATGGATCATTCCCCCACTTATATTGAGACTCGTTCTTTTCCAGCCCTGTGGTATTAACATCCATAAGGGAGTTTTTGTCCTTCTCTGCAAAGGCGCTCTTGATGCCGCCTTTGTCTACCAGCAGTAAATTAATAAGAATCAGAAAAAGGCTTATAATAACCTTCATATATCTATTCCTTTGGTATAAATGTAATGGCATCTATCCTCGCCGTAGAAAGTGGGTGCGATGCCAGATTTGATTCTATTCTTAAATCATTTATTACCATTCCCCTTGGCAGATCCTCCAGCGCCTTCACATACTCGCCAAGCTGCTGATACCTTGCCCTTAAATCTATGCTCAGTTTTAACTCCATGTATCTTCCCTTGTCCTCTACCATAGTTGGTTTTATGGCAATAAAATCCACCTTTGTCCCCCTTGCCAGTCTTGTAAATTCTTCCAAAAGGAAGGACAGCTTTGTTGCGTCACCGGTCAGCCTCTTTATCTCAGTTAATTCATTGGCAGGCGCTGCCTTTTTCAGCTCGTCTATCCTCTTTGCCATCTCTGTAATCTGTGCAGTAAAAGAGGTAATCTCATTATTTATCGTTATTATCTCACTTCTCAGGCTATTTACCTCCTTTGCCTTTGAAAGATACAGGGTTTGGTAAAAGAGGAAATAAAAGGCCGCAATCATTGTAACAATAATAATTGTCTTTTCTCTCCAACTCAATTTAGAGAGGTCAAGCTTTAACAATTGCTTAGGTAATATATTCTCCATACTATGGCCTTTTTATGGCAGCGGTAACATCAAAATTTATCACCGACTGCCCTGACAAGTCGCTCTGCTGGGCGAAATTCAGGTTTATATTTGTAAATGAATCTGACCTCTCAATAGCAGCA
>JACPZJ010000177.1 GCA_016195585.1 Nitrospirota bacterium
ATATTATCACCTCTGTTGTGGAGGTATTCATTGTTGCCGCGCCGATTACTGTCAAGACCACAAGCATTATCATTGCAATAAGTAATGCAGAGCCTTTTTCATTTTTATATAATCTGTGTAATCCGTGTTTATAATCTGTGTAATCAAATATTTTCTTATTACTTTTAATATTGCCCCCTTAATTAAATATATTTTTTATCCTTACCAAACTGGTCAACCGCCTTGCCCTGTTTGCGTTATTTATCTGGGCAACATTTTTAGTTGTAGAAGCAGTAATATCCACATTAACTGCTGTTATGCTTGCTGTATCTGTCGTCTCATTGCCATTTCTATCCAAATAGATAAAAGTAAACATACTCCTGCCATTAGCATCAAGGTCAGGCACCCCATTAGCATCTGCATCAGGGACTATTATATTTGTTGCAATAATCTCAGCGCTCTCAGTCCCATCAACAATACCATTATTATTGAGATCAACATGCCTGATTAAACTTCGCATTATTGTAGTGCCGGGCGTCCCGACAGGATCAGGCGTAAGAGAATATCTTGTTCTAATAGGTGAAACAGCGGCGCAATCGTGAAGCACAATGGTGTCCCCGGGCTTGAAGTTTATATCAGGGATTCCACCTGGCGGCAATATGCCGTTCACATATGTTAACATCAGTGTCGTGGGGGTCAGATATGTTACTGTATAACAGACATCCCTTGCCCCTTCTTCTCTGCCCGGCTCCATGCCATCAGTTGGTCTGATTATCATTACATCTGCTCCGGTCTGGTACTCAAAATCCCGCGCATTATTAACTGTAAAGGTTATCGGGCTGGCAAGCCCTGTGATATTTCCATCAGCATCTGTAGGATTCTCAATTGTGGCATAAACCTCCATTGTAGAACCCATTGTAAGTGTAATGCCAAATGACCCTGCGCTGTCTACCGGATATACACTGCCATTTTTAGGTATAAGTAATCCTGACCTTCGTATATCCCTTACCAATGTTTCAAGGCCGATGCGGGCAGACTGCTGGGCCTCTGTTACATCCTCCTGCGTAAGGCCGCTGCGGCGCTGGCTTATAAATGTTGTTGATATTGCCATCAAAACAAGGCCGAGGATCGCAATAGCAACCAATAATTCAACCAATGTAAAGCCTTTAGTATCTATAATTAACCTTTTCATGCCAACCTACCTCCGTTTGACTGACGCTGTTGTAACTGAATGAGTATTGCCTGCCTGATCAGTCCAGTTTACTGTTACCTGAATGGTCATTGTCTCGCCGGCAAAAGGATAATCCCTGTCCACCATGTAAGTCCTTACATAATTAACACCCATAAATGTCTTAGAGGCAGCAACAACATTATTATTGAATTCTGGATAATCAGTATCAAAATTACCCGCTGTTCCATCAACCCCTGCTCTTAAATCCACTGTGTTATAGGGCACATTTGTCAGTCCCTCCATAGCGTCCTGTGCAAGGGTTGTTGCTGTTGTCATCTTCTGGCCTGATGCATTGCCGCCAATGCCCATTACCTGCATGTTGCCGAGGGCAAGAAGCCCGAGGGCAAGGATTACAAGGGCAATCAAAACCTCAAGCAGGCTGAAGCCTTTTTCATTTAATAATTCTTTCTTATAGTATACCTTTGTCATTTTTTACTCCTTTATATTTGCTGTCATTCCTTACTTTTGATTTTTTAATTTTGCATTTTGCATTTATTTTTATGGTATCCTTACCCTTCCTGCGTTATTTATGCAGACCCTCATAGTCTCTAAAGAAGCATCTGCCCTTTGAATATTTACCCTGAACTCACCGTTGCAGTAATCAGGGGCTTCTATCACCGTTGTAAAAGTACTGTTATCCACCGCACCAAGTCTTCCAAAGACCACTGTCTGTAAACCACAAGCTGTAAAAGTCCCGACTGTAACTGCATTCTTGTATTGATTTGCAAGGTCAACTGTTTTAATGTTAACATCATCAACTAAAGCTGCGCATGGCGCATCCTGATCACCTGTTATCCTTACTATTTCATAACTTCCATTTGTAGTAAAAGTTACCCTCACCCTTGCATTCTCCTTTGCCGCAATCTGCTGTGCCCGCATAAGGTCATCCTTAAACCCCCTTGTTGCTGCAGCAAGCCTTAAATGCGGAAGATTGGCAAAATAGGCTGATATGCCAAGACCGATTAGCACTATTATTATTACAAGGACAACCATCATCTCTATCAGGGTAAAACCGTTTTCATTTTTTATTTTCATTAATGTTCTCCAAAACAAAAAGGCCTGCCACCGATTTTTTAGGTAAGCAGGCCTTGATTATCAAATTCTTCCCCCCACTTCGGCAGTCCTTTCAACCGTATCTTTTAATGTAGGGGTTCAATATATTGAACCCCTACTTAGTTGAGGACTTTGCAAGCGCCAGCCTCTCGGCTGAACTTACCTTTATCGGTGGTCATCCCCTCACCCCATCCCTCTCCCCATAGGGGGAGAGGGGAGGGTGAGGGGGACTTCCTATTCAGTTTTCATTTATTAGTATATGCAATTGTTATGCCAACAAACACAATGTAGGGGCGAACGGCCGTTCGCCCCTACTAAAAATCTTAAATCCCTTGAAAAATAAAGTATTATGTAGGGGCGAACCTTGTGTTCGCCCTTCTGTCAAACCTTTAGCAGGCGCTTTGGCCAGCCCCCCTACTATGTAATGGATTACATAATTATGTAATTGATTACATAGTAGGGGCGGGTTTAAAACCCGCCCTTACTTTTTCTGGCCCTCTTTTATCAGGATAGATTTAAGATATTCTATATCCTCTAAGTCCTTTGGCCTATTACCCATTTTCTTGAGTTTTATTAAATCCTCTATTGCAGGGATAGGGATATAAAACTTGCTGTTAGGGTCGGCTTTTATTAGAGAATTTTTATAACATAAATCAAAGGTGAGGCTCTCGCCATTGAGATTAGTCATCTTCCTGACAAAGAAGAGGTCTATCTTATAATCATCAATATATGCAGTATATATAGGCTTCTTCTCTTCTATGGCATGAGAGATTTCTCCTTCAAGATCATCTTCTATCCATTTAAGAATTTTTTCCCTGTCTTCAGGATGCACCCAGAAGTCATAATCCATAGAAAAGAGAGGAGCGCCATATTGTATGACCGCATGTCTGCCTATCAATAGGTAGCGTATACCCTTTTTATTTAGTCCTCTTATGAATTGAATGGGGTCGAACATTTCTACCTTTAAAAATTAAGGTTCTGAAAAAGGCAAGCCTTTCCCTCTCCCTTTCTATAAATCTAATCTTTTCCGAAGAGGTAAGTTTTGAAAACCACTTTATGTTTTCTAACAATTCCTTTTTCTGCCAATCGTATCTTTTCATATTTCTAATTTTACCTTTTAAATCCAAGTTCATCAAGGGTTAAATTTAGAATTGTAGGCACGAATTTACCTGCCTGTCCCTGTCTGCCCCTGCCTGTCGGCAGACAGGGACAGGCAGGGGCAGACAGGTTCGTGCAAAAGGCACGGTTAAAACCCGCCCTTACTCTATCCCATACTCCTTTATCTTTGTCAAAAGTGTCTTATAGCTAATCTTTAATATCTCTGATGCCTTTGTCTTGTTCCAGCCTGTGTCATCCAATACCTTTTTAATTAATCGTGATTCTGCAATCCTTATTGCCCTGCCGCTTGCCTCCTGCAGACCACCCTCAAGCGGCATACCCTCTATTAATGCCTTATCTACCTCTATCTGGGACAGGCCGAGGTCTTCAGGCATTATACGCTCTTTGCTGCAGAGTATCACTGCCCTCTCTATGCAGTTCTCAAGCTCCCTTACATTCCCCTTCCAGTGATGATTGAGCAGTATCCTTAATGCCTCTTTTGTAAATCCCTTTATATCCTTGTTCATCTCTTTGGAAAAAATACCAAGGAAATGCCCGGCCAGGGGCTGTATGTCCTTTGTCCTCTCGCGGAGCGGCGGGATTACTATTGGAAAGGCGCTTAAACGGTAATACAGGTCCTCCCTGAATGCGCCTTCTGATATGGCCTTCTGCAGATCCTTATTGCTCGCTGCAACAACCCGCACATCTATTTTGATTGCCTTATTGCCTCCGAGCCGCATGAATTCATCGCCCTGCAAAACCCGAAGCAGCTTTGCCTGAAGATTAAGGTCCATATCGCCAATCTCGTCAAGGAATATTGTTCCCTTGTCTGCAAGCTCAAACTTGCCGATCTTTTTCATTTTTGCATCTGTAAAGGCGCCTGCCTCATGTCCAAAAAGTTCGCTCTCCAATAAATCCCTCGGGATAGCTGCGCAGTTTATAGCAACAAAGGGACCGTTCTTTCTCGGGCTGAGATAATGGATGAGCCTCGCAAAGAGCTCCTTTCCTGTGCCGCTCTCGCCCAGCAGAAGCGCTGTTGTCCTGCCCTGTGAAACCTTCTCTGCCTTATTCACTGCCTCAAGAAATTTCGGTCTCTTGCCTATAATAGTCGGAAGCCCGATGCGGCCTGAAAGCTCGCCTTTTAGCACAATATTTTCAGCCTGAAGCCTTTTCTTTTCCAGCGCCCTTTCTATTAAAAGGAGGAGATGGTCAGGGTCAAAGGGCTTTGTAAGAAAATCATAGGCGCCCTCTTTCACAGCCTGAACAGCGGTCTCTATTGTTCCAAAGGCAGTCATTACAATAACAGGCGTCAGGGAATTCTTCTCCTTGGAGGCTGTGAGAACATCCATACCGCTCTTTCCCGGAAGCCTCAGGTCAGTTAATATAAGGTCTATTTTCATGCTGTTTAATTTTTGTATGCCATCCTCAGCAGACATGGCAGATTCAACCTTATATCCTGCGGCCTCAAGGGTCTGTGTCAGCATCTGAACCATGCTCTCTTTGTCTTCTATGATTAATATGGTGTGCTGCATGAAACCTCCTCAACGCTTTCACTCATTTCAAAATGAAAATTGAAAATTGAAAAATACAAAATAATGTCATTCCCGCAGAGTCTCTGAGCGGGAATCTATAAAGAGACAAAAACTGGATTCCTGCTAAAAACATGCAGGAATGACATGCTTCCAATCTTAATTTTGCACTTTACATTTTGCAATTTTAATTTTTCATTTCCTGTTAATGGTCATCTTTTGCTGCTGGTAAAAAAACTCTGAATATAGTCCCCTTCCCCTCTTCACTCTCCACCTCTATCTTTCCATTGTGCGAAAGGATTATCTTATGCACAAGGGCAAGGCCGAGGCCTGTGCCTTTTGGCTTTGTGGTAAAAAACGGGAGAAATATCCTTTCTATCTTGTCTGCCGGTATTCCTATGCCTGTGTCCCTGATAGAAATCTCAACTGTCCTGTCCATGCCCTCTATTGCATAATATCTCCCGCTGACCTCTAACCTGCCGCCATCCGGCATGGCATCAATAGCGTTCTGTATAAGATTTGTAAATGCCTGCCTTATCAAAAGCTCATCCGCCATGACCTCCGGCATATCAGAGGGCATGTTAATATCTATCTGCGGTTTTGGCTCTTTTGTCTCACCCATAGATTTTATCAGGATATTTCTTAGCATTTTATTTATGTCCACAGGCTTTAATGACAGCGGCGCTGCCTTTCCGAGGCTCAGGAGCTCATTGATCATCATCTCCATTGTATTAAGCTCATTCATTATCGCCTCTATCATGCCCTGCATAGGCTCCTTCTTTCCTATCTTCTTTGAGAGGAGCTTTGCAAAGCCGAGTATCGTGCCCATCATATTCCTGAATTCATGCGCAATGCCTCCTGCAAGCTCTCCAAGCACAGTCAGCCTGTCCTTCTGCCTGATCTCATCCTGCAATCCTTTTATCTCTGTTATATCGCTGAATATAAGGATTGTACCGATAGCCTCATCCTTTCTGTCCTTTAAAATAGACGAGCTTATCCCTATCCATTTCTTCTCGCTGCCGCCTCTCGCAATCTCAAGCTCTCTCCTCAGGCTCCCCTCCTGTCTCTGGAGGGTTGTATTTAACAGATGGCAGAGCCCGCTCTCCTCACCAAAGGCATCCCAGCAGGACTTTCCCAGAAGCCCGCTTCCATCAATGCCCAATATTTTCTCTGCCGCCTCATTAAAGGTGGTAATCTTGTTTTCCTTATTAAAGGCGATTACGCCGCTGCTTACGCTTTTCAAGATATCTTCATTATAATCCTCTACAACCTTTGTCCTCTCCTCTGCCTCTGTGCGGAGGCGGCTTAGCTCCTGCTCCTTTGTCTTAACCTGCTGCATTAAGGAATGAAAGGTATGTATTAAAAAACCTGTGTCGCCCTTTATCTTTGCCTCATCGCCCTCCTTTGCTTCTTTTGTCCTCCCTGCTGTTAAAAATGCGCGGGAAGCATAAAAAATAAGGACGATAATGACAGCGCCCGTCAGAATCTTAATAAATACAGATGATGCGTCCTCCTTTTCCTCTCCCTTCTCCATTTGACGGAACATCTTTACTATAACAATATTCCTCTCCTGCGTGGAAGGATTTTTAAATGGCGCATAGGCGATCTTTATCCATCTGTTATTCTTTGCATCAAAAGAAGATATTACAGCGCCCTCGCCCTTATCTGTCTTCTCCTGTATGGCCTTATCTAAATTAACCCTCTGCCTGTTTTTATCCCTGATGTCTATTCCATCCTTATCAAGGACTATAATCTGCATTGCCCCTATTCTTTTCTCTATTGAGGCAATGAAATCAGGATCGCTGTCTATCCTGCCAAAATCTGATTCAATCTCCCTTGCTGTAAGCATGGCGGTTATATTTATCCTCTTTTCAAATTCATCATTCAGGTCCTTCTGTATAGAAGATACAAAAGAGAGCGTATGAAAACTGATTATGGCTAATAAAACAAAAAGTGAAAATGCCAACAGCCATATCAGACCCTTTACATTCATCATCCTACCTGCCAAGATTTATGTACCACTTAATTATATCATTCCCCCACAGAAGAGATGCTATGGCGCCGAGCGCAAGGAACGGGCCAAATGGGACAGGGTGTTTTCTTCCCTTGCCTTTAAAGATCATTAAGGAGAGTCCAACAATAGCGCCGGCAAGCGCCCCCAAAAATATGGTAAGCAGCGTATACCTCCAGCCCAAAAAAGCGCCGATCATTGCAATTAGCTTTATGTCGCCGCCGCCCATGCCTCCCCTTGATGCGACAGCAACAAGATAAAAAAGGCCTCCGCCCAGAAGCAGGCCGATCAGGGAATTGAGCCACCCTACAGGCAGGACTGCTGCGCCGAGGATGAAGCCTATTAATATCCCCGGCAGGGTTATCCTGTCCGGGATTATCTGGTGCTCAAGGTCAATAAAGGTAATAACAATCAGCGCAGAGTAGAGTAAGGCATAAATCAGGGCATTAATGCCGACACCGAATTTCCAGACCATAATAACATAGCCTGCTGCATTTAAAAATTCCACCAACGGATATTGGAATGATATCTTTTCCCCGCATTCCCTGCATCGCCCTCTTAGCAGGATGTAACTTATTATGGGTATATTGTCGTATGGCTTTATCTTTTTATTACAAGCAGGGCAGTGCGAAGAAGGAAAGACAATGGACTCCTTTTTTGGCATGCGGTATATGCAGACATTCAAAAAACTCCCTATAACAGAGCCAAAGAGAAAGGCTGTAATATGCTGAAAGACGGCTATCTTCTCCATTTATCTTAAATATACCACAGACCCCCCTTTTGTTCAAGGATGTAACATTTGAAAAAAATTGACTTTTATTGTCCATATTGGTATATTTTTATGAAAATACTAATATTAAACAGGGGGTGGCTTGGCCGACCTGACACAATCCGGGAGGGAAAAGGAAGATGCTTAAGGAAGTATCAAAAATCTGGATGGACGGAAAGTTTGTTGACTGGAAGGACGCAAGGATTCATGTCCTTACCCATACACTTCATTATGGCCTCGGGGTCTTTGAAGGGATTCGCTGCTACAAGAGGACAGACGGCTCTGTTATCTTCAGATTAAAGGAGCATGTAGACAGGCTCTTTTCATCTGCCCATATCTGCCAGATGAAAATACCCTTTACAAAAGAGGAGATACAGGAGGCAGTAAAGGAGACCGTGCGCATAAACAAACTTGAGGAGTGTTATATCAGGCCTATTGCATATATCGGGTATGGCGAGATGGGGCTTTATGTAAAGAACAACCCCATCTGTGTTGCCATTGCTGCATGGCCTTGGGGGACATATCTCGGCGATGAGGGGATTAAGAACGGCATTCGGGCAAAGGTGTCATCCATCAACAGGCATCATGTAAATATAAGCATGACCCGCGCAAAGGTATGCGGCTATTATGTGAACTCCCAGCTTGCAAAGAGGGAGGTTGTAACCAACGGCTATGATGAGGCAATAATGCTGGACACAGACGGCTATGTTGCTGAAGG
>JACPZJ010000176.1 GCA_016195585.1 Nitrospirota bacterium
TCTTGCTTCCAGCGCCTAATATGATGCCAAACTTTTTTGCTCTTTTTGCCTCCTCCTGAAGCCTGAATAACCCGCTCAACCGAACCATTGAAATCACCTGATCCCTTAGTATGATGGCCTCTTTTCCATTTATGCCTGTCAGCTCATCCTCCATGATTCTGGCAACCTCTGTTACAGCAGAGATGGGTATTGCATAGAGCCTCTCTGATGCCTCAACGAGGAGCGCCCTTATCACAGCGAGGGTAAGGGGCAGCATCAATCTGAATTTTGTCCCCTTTTCTAAGGATGATTCCACCTCTATTGCCCCCTTCATATTTGTTACTGCTGCCTTTACTGCATCCATTCCAATACCCCTTCCAGAGATATCGCTTATAGTCTCTGATGTGCTTAGGCCTGAAAGGAAGATGAGATTAATGGCCTCCCTCTGCGAGAGCCTTTCCGCATCCTCTTTGCTTATGAAGCCTTTTTCAACAGCCTTTTGTTTGAGCCTTTCAGGATCTATACCCTTTCCGTCATCAGAGATTTCAATAATAATCTGTGTTGCCTCATGATATGCCTTAAGGGCAAGGGTTCCCTCTCGCGGTTTGCCTGTTGACACTCTATCCTCAGGGGTCTCTATCCCGTGGTCAATGGAATTTCTTATTATGTGTATAAGGGGCTCTCCCAAGGCGTCAACAATACCCTTGTCAAGCTCTACCTCTCTGCCCTCTATCTCCAGCCTCACCTGTTTGCCCTTTTCATTGGACAGCTCTCTAACTATCTTTGGGAATTTTCTAAAGACATGGTTTATTGGAACCATGCGCATCATCATTATTGCCTTCTGCATGTCTGAAACTGTACGTTCCATAAATGAGTTTACAGAAAGAAGCCTTGGGGCTATATCTTCTGAGGACAGGCCGCCTTCTGCATCCCTTGCAATCTGGTCAATTGTAGAACGGCTGATTATGAGCTCACCTGCAAGGTTCATCAGCAAATCTACCTTGGACGCCTCTACCCTTAATGTCTCGCTCTGGAGTCTTGTCCCCTTAACATCTTCCTGCCTGTCTGCAGATGCACAGGCAGAAGCGCCCTGATGTTCTTCTTTATCAGCAACGTTGATGGGTTGGGAGGCGATGTGGTGAGCGATATTTATTAAATTGGTAATTCCTGTAATAGACAATATCTTTTTGATCTCCTCAGGATTTTTATCTGTCTTGAGAATGATCATAATCTTTTCTGAGGCCTCAACCTCTGCGCCTGTTAGATCAGGGGTGGAGCCGATTATCTCGCCGAGGGTTTCAAGCCTGCTGTTAATCATAAGGGCGGCAACCCCCCTTTCAGCGCATTGGGGGTGAAAGACTATTTCAACATTATAGAGTCCTTTATCTTCCTCAGCAGCCTCCCCGGGCTGATTAAATTCTTTACAAATGCCGTCATTCCGAGCCCTTTCCATGTCATTCCGAGCGGAGCGAGGAATCTCGTTCTTAGATTGCTTCAGGACTTCGTCCTTCGCAATGACACCATCACGATCTTCTGTGCCATTGCTGCCGAGGAAGCCATCAATCATCGCCATTGTCTCTGATATATTTACGCCGTTACTCCCTGATTCGCCTGCCTTTAACTGGTGTGTAATGTTATCAAGTGTTTGTAAAAGCAGTGTTATGCCACTGGAGTCTATCTCCCTTGTTTTACTTCTAAATGAGGTCAGGACATCTTCAATCCTGTGGCAGACGGCTCCTACATCTGTAAGGCCAATGGAGTTGGAGTCTCCCTTTAAGGTATGAAAATATCTCTGGAGGGCTATCAGTGTCTCTTCTTCAGCAGGATTATCCTCAAGCATGAGGAGCCCGTCCTGAATATCCTCTACAAGCTCATAGGCCTCACAGAAGAAGACCTTTCTTAGCTCTTCATATTCATCTTTGTTAAAGTAGTCAAGATTTGCAGTCATAATACGCCTTCTGCGGGGTCAAAAAACCCCGCCTATCTATTGTAGGGAAACCTTCTTTCTGTAGGGGCAGGTTTAAAGCCTGTCCCTACTGCTCAGTTCCCCCCCCCTTACCCCCTGCCCCCTCTGTATTCCCTTGCTGCTTGGGAAATCAAAGAGGGCAGGGGGCTATCTCCCTAATAAGTATCCTCCGGCAAAGCCGGAGGTATTACGATTGCTGCCCCGTATGGGTTCAAAATTTTGAACCCATACCATCGGTTAAACTCAAAAACCCTCAAGCCTGTCATTCCCGCAGTGTTTTTGAGCGGGAATCCAGAATTATTAGGTAGGGGCGAACGGCCGTTCGCCCCTTTGTAAGGCACCTGATTGCGCCAACCCTGACAGATTCAGCCATTTCTCCGCTCCCTGCATTTCCTGAAAATGTTATGGCAGGGATATCAGGATTGAGCCTCTTGATTATCCTGAGCGCATTTATCCCGTCAAGCCGCGGCATTTTTATATCCAGAAGGACAAAGTTGTATGCGCCGCCAATAAAATCCAGCGCAGCCTCAACCCCGTCAATAGCGAGATCAACAATATATCCTTCCTCCTCCAATTCCTTTTTAAGGACATGGCCAAAATTTTTATCATCCTCGGCTAATAAGATCTTTAACATATATTCCCCCCTTTATTCCTTTTTATATGCTGTGGCGCCGCAGCTATGCATAAACTGAAATCCTGTATTCATGCCCTGAAGGCTTTCTGCATGACCAACGAGCAGATACCCGCCATTGTTCAGGCCCTGATAGAATTTGTTTATGAGCCTCTTCTGCTCATCCATATCAAAGTAGATCATCACATTCCTGCAGAAGATGACATCAAGATTTCTCAGGCCGTTGTCATTTTTCATATTATGAAAATCAAAGACAACAAATTTTTTAACCGCATCCTTTATTTTATAGCAGCATCCATTTTGATCCGAAGCAGGGGCGAATGGCCGTTCGCCCCTACTCTTCTCAAAATATTTATTAATATAACTGTCATCCACAGTAGCATTTACCTTTTCTATTACATATTCACCTTTCGCTGCGGAGGCGAGCGCTGTAAGGCTCAGGTCAGAGGCATAGACCTTGATGTCCCATTTTTCAATAAATGGCACTGAGTCAAGCACAATCATTGCAGCAGTGTATGGCTCCTCGCCTGTGGAGCATCCTGCAGACCATATCCTTAGCCTTCTGTCGCCTGCGGATTCCTTCTTTTTTATCAGCTCAGACAGTAGGATGCTCTTAAAGAGATCCATCTGCGGCTTGTTTCTAAAAAAGGATGTCTCATTTACAGTCAGAAGATCAAGCAGGCATAAGAGCTCTGTTGCCTTCTGCTGGGTAACATGCCTGTAATACCAGTAAGGGCTGTTAATACCTGTGGCGCTCATCCTTTTTACCAGCCGGTTTTCAAGGAAGTCCTTTCTTGTCTCTTTTAGATAGATGCCGGATTCCTCGTATATAAAGTTTCTAAAGAGACTGAATTCATCATCAGTGAGCATATTATGCAGCCTCTTTCTGCAATCTCTTTTCTAATGCTATGCCTGCCTTATCGCTATGAGCAGGCCTTGAAGAGGCCTTTTTAACGACGCCTGTTTCTACCTCTCCATGTCCATTGAGCACAAATCTTCCAACTATGCCCTGAAATTTCTCCGCCTGTGTCCTCATCTCCTCTGATGATGACGCAAGCTGGGTGGAGGCGGATGCATTCTGCTGGACCATCTCACGCATCTTTTCCATGGTCTTTACTATCTGCTCTGCTGATGTGGACTGCTCGCTCATGGCAGATGATATCTCCTGCGTTATCTCCCTTAAGTTTTCTGATGCCTTGGCAATCTGCGTGCTTCCGCTGCTCTGCTCCTGTGTTCCAGCGCCTATCTCCTTTGCATATTTATCCACCTCTGCCACATTAAGCTCTATATCCTTTAATGTGCTGTCTACCTGCTTGGACAGCTCCACGCCCTTTTCCACTATCTGGATGGATTTATCCATGAACTTTACGGCCTCCTGCGTCTCCTTCTGTATGCCGGAGATAAGCTCTGCTATTTCTTTTGTGGATTTTGCAGAGCGCTCTGCTAACTTTCTAACCTCTTCTGCAACAACGGCAAAACCCATGCCCTGTTCTCCTGCCCTCGCCGCCTCTATTGCGGCATTTAAGGCAAGGAGATTTGTCTGCTCTGCTATGTCATCAATAACATCAACTATTTTTCCTATGTCCTCTGCCCGTGAACCGAGGGCAGTGATGGTATTTGCAGAGCGGCTTATTGTGCTGTTGATCTCATCTGTGCCTTTGATTGATTTGCTTACTGCCTCAAAACCGGCCTCAACAGCCTTTTTGGTCTTCTGAGACAGGTCAACGAGGAGCTTTCCTGTATTTGCAATCCTCTGTATGGATGTAACCATCTGCTCAATAGAGGATGATGTCTCTGTTACAGATGATGACTGGCTCTGGCTGTTTTTTGCCACATTCTGGATATTCGCAGACATCTCGTGCATGGTGGCTGTGCTTTCTTCTATTGCTGTTGCGGCTGCCTCGTTATTTCTTGACGCCTGCTCAGAGGTTGAAGCGATCTGGCTTGAACCAGCGGCAATCTGGCCTGCGCCTCCCCTTACCTCCACAATAATGCTCCTCAGGCCGTGTATCATCTTGGCAAAGGCATTGCCCAGAATATCCTTTTCGGATTTTGGAGTCACATCGCTGCGCAAATCCCCATCGGCAACCTCCTCTGCGGTCTTTGCCATTGATTTAAGATAGACAACCATCCCTGAAAAGGCATTGGTAAGCTCGCCAATCTCATCCTTTGACCGTGCCTCTAAATTCACATCCAATTCCCCAGCGGCTATCTTCTGGGCAGAGCCTATCATCTCTTTTAATGGAGGCACAACTGACATGAAGAAGGCTGTGAAGATATAGGTAATTCCGAGGATCGCAAATACTGCAATGATCCATGAGAGGGTCTTTTTCTTTGTGGCCTGCTCTATACGCACCTTTAATAGATTATCAAGCTCAAAAGTCATTGATGCTGTTGACTGCATCCCTTGCATAGTTTTCCAGTTTGGACTTTAGATTTGGGTTTTCACGAAAGGCAGACTCAAAGCCGCTGTTGTTTGCGTCAACTGCCGCCTTTACAAGGCCGTATAACATGATAATCTTGATTTTCTCAGCCTCTGTCATGGCCTTTCTTGCTGCCACCCCTGTGCCGAGTGCCCTTAACTGGCCGAGGTCCTCGCTTAACATAGGGAGTTTTGCCACTACCGCATCCATCAGATAAAATGAATCAAGCTGTGGATCAAACATCAGATTGGAGGTCTCGCCAACATAGGTAATCATAGAGAGCATATCTGCTATCAGGGCTGTATGGTCATTGAAGCTTGTCTGTGTATTGAGGCTCCATATCCTTGCCTTCATGTCCTGCGCCTTTGACTTTAATGTCCTCCATTTATCTGATGTCTTTAAAGATGCCCCATATTTCATATCTACAGCGTCTACTGCCTTGATATTCTCGTCTATCTGGTTCTGTTTGCTCAATATCTGCTCCTTAAAAGAGGTGTCGCCATTTAAGAAGCCGCCTGCCATTCCCCTATGCTGCTGCATATTCTCAAGAAGCTTTCTGAGGGGAAGGTTGTATTCAACGCCCATCCTCTCCTTTTGCGCAAACTCTATGCCGACATTTATCTCTGACGCCAGCATATAGAGTGTTGCTGCAAAGGGCAGGATGATAATAAAACCGATTAATGCAAACTTTTTGCTGTACTTAAAACGGTTAAGCAATGCTACTACCGGACTAAAAATCTTTTTCATGGTCTTGACCTCCTCATTGTTATGCTGCCTGCAAAGGCTCTGCCTTTTGCACAGGCTCGGGCCTCTGCAGGGCTGCTATTTTTTTCATATCACCGACATTTAATATCTTTTTTATATCCAGAAGGATTATGAGCCTTTCATTTAACTTTGCCACACCTGTGATATACTCAACGCCAATCGCAGAGATCATCTCAGGCGGCTCATCAACTGCATCGGGC
The DNA here is from genome assembly GCA_016195585.1 of Nitrospirota bacterium. GTDB lineage: Bacteria > Nitrospirota > CAKKRA01 > 9FT-COMBO-42-15 > 9FT-COMBO-42-15 > JACPZJ01. The sequence goes on from JACPZJ010000176.1 coordinate 5,965, forward strand.
TGTATCCTTATAACCTCTGACGCTGCGTCAACGAGGAGCCCGACCATGCTCCCGCTGTTTTCAGTTATAAGCACCCTCGTTGCCTTTGTCTTATCCGCATACTGTATCCCCATACGCTTTCTTAAATCAACAACAGGCACTATCCTCCCCCTCAGGTTTATTACCCCGTCTAAGAAATGCGGGGCATCAGGCACCTCTGTCACCTCTGGAACCCTTACTATCTCCCTGATAGCATCAATTCCAACTCCGAATAATTCCTTTCCTATCTTAAAGACTACAAACTGAAGATTTTTTGCCATGATATCCTCCTTATCCGTAACTGTTTAGCGGTTCTAAAAGAACCGATAGACATCATTGAAAATTGAAAATTGCAAAGTGAAAAATGCAAAGTTATGGAAAAAACTCACTAAAAATTTACAATTTACATTTTAAAA
>JACPZJ010000036.1 GCA_016195585.1 Nitrospirota bacterium
CTACTTTAAGTTTTCCACCATGTTCTTGTTCTGATACTCCAATACCTCCAGTAAGGTATTGCCTCAACTATGAGCTTATCTTTCTGGAATCTCGTTTCGGTGTTTAGGGTGATTAATAAAGCCCTTTTGAGATTGTTTTTCTCAAGAAACCTTAACAGGGCATTAACATCGTCCCTGCCTATTTTCTCTCTTATTTTCACCTCAATCGGAAGCAGATGACTGTTATGCGCATGGATTATGTCTATCTCCTCTTTCTGCGGGGTCTTAAGAAAGAACCTTGCATTAAGCGTGTTTACAAAGTATTGCTCCAGAACAGCAGGCAGGTCTGCCTGGGGATTCAGGGCCAATGTGAAGGCTGTATTGCAGGGATAGAGCTTCTTCACCTTCTTTTCAGTTGTGAGAAGATTACGCGAATAGTTATATAGTTTCTGCAAGAACAATGCATACTCCAGATAAGAGACATAATTGGCGATCGTCCGGTGGTCAACTTTAAGATCATTACTCAGGTTCTTGTAATCAAGATAAAAGCCGGGTCTTGAGGCAGTAATGTTTAATATCTTCATAAGCAGGTCAGGCAGGTCAAGCCTGAAGGTCTGCGGTATGTCAACAAAAATGACCCTCTCAAGCAGGCTCTCCTTAAAATATTTTCTAAGCATGTGCCCGTCGAGATTCAGGGCTTCAATAAAACCCCCTGTCTTAAGGAATCCTGCCATATGTCTCTTCAATTCCTTTTCAAAGACCTTTTCTCTGTTTCTGTCAATCTTTATGCCTTTAAAATCTAAATACTCTTCAAAATCCAAAGGCCTGATCAAAAAGTCAAAAAACCTCCCTGCAAGGCTCTCCCTTGTGCCTCTCCACATGGTTATCTGGGCCGAGCCTGTAAGAAAAATCTTAAGCCTTGGATTCGAATCATAGAGGAGTTTTACCTTTGAAGGCCAGCCATTTAGTTTCTGTATCTCATCAAGAAATAAAAAGACCCTCTCTTTGGCGATATCCTCACGAAGCACATCTGCCTCATATTGTTTGACAATATCTTCAAGGTCATACCTCATCTCATCAAATGAGAAATATAAGATATTATACGGATTCACGCCCTTGCGAAGAAGCTCATCTATTATCTGATACATGAGAGTTGTCTTTCCAACCCTCCTCAGGCCTGTAAACAGCACAATCTGGCGCTTATTAATATATCTGGCTATTTCACTAAATACCTTCCTTTTCCTTCCAAGGAATTCAGGAGGGACCCTCCCATCCTTCCACCACAGGTTAAAGCCTTGTAATTCCATTAACACTCCAATGTAATTAGATTTCAATTCCAGTTACATTATATTGTATTTGATTAATAGTGTCAAGAGAAATCCATGATGGCGGGAGGGTGCGGCATCGCGTCAGAATGGCAGGCTAAATACATTTGATTTAAAGGCAAATGCAACAATGAAATATATTGAAATGATTGCTGCTTAATTGTCTGTTGCAAGTATCCTTCTTAGTTCGTCTCCTTCAATCACCTCTTTTTCAATCAGCATCTTGCCGAGTATGAGGAGCTTGTCCTTTTTTTCCTCCAGTATCTTCTTTACCCTGCTGTAAGTTTCTTTGACGATATTGCTTACCTCTTCGTCTATAAGCCTTGATGTCTCGTCGCTGAATTCTGTTGTCGGCATATAGCCTGTATCAAGAAACAGCGGCTTCCTGCCGCGCTCAAAGGTTACAGGCCCAAGCTTTTCGCTCATGCCGTATTCAACAACCATGCTCCGCGCAATGCCTGTTGCCCGCTCAAGGTCGTTCTGTGCGCCTGTTGATACCTCATTAAAGACGATCTCCTCTGCAGCCCTTCCTCCCATAAGCACAGCGAGCCTGTCTAACAGCTCTGCCTTTGTAAGGAGATACCTATCCTCTGTTGGAAGCTGTAAGGTATAACCGAGCGCAGCAATGCCGCGGGGTATTATAGAGACCCTGTGAACCTTATCAGCATGAGGGACGCTCTCCGCAGCTATTGCATGGCCTGATTCATGATAGGCAATAATCTCCTGCTCCCTCTTGCTTATTACCTTCTTTTTCTTTTCAAGGCCTGCAATAGCCCTGTTTATTGCCTCCTCAAAGTCAGAAAGCTCTACAGCATTCTTGTCCTTTCTTGCGGCAAGTATTGCTGCCTCATTCACCACATTGGCAAGGTCAGCGCCTGCAAATCCCGGCGTCCTTGCAGCAATGATCTTTAAATCCAGATCCTTTGATAGTTTGACATTCTTTGCATGCACCTTTAATATCTCTTCCCTGCCTTTTATATCAGGCCTGTCAACAAGGATATGCCTGTCAAATCTTCCGGGCCGAAGAAGTGCAGGGTCAAGTATCTCCGGCCTGTTTGTTGCTGCCATGATTATAATGCCCTTTTTAGTATCAAAGCCATCCATCTCAACGAGTAATTGCTGTAGTGTATGCTCACGCTCTTCATAGCCGCCGCCTATTGGCGCTGCTATCCTTGCCTTTCCGAGTGCGTCTATCTCATCAATAAATATTATGCATGGCGCCTTCTGCTCTGCCTGCGCAAAGAGGTCTCTTACCCTCGCTGCGCCAACGCCAACAAACATCTCCACAAATTCAGATCCGCTTATGCTGAAAAAGGGAACCTTTGCCTCGCCTGCCACTGCCTTTGCAAGCAGGGTCTTTCCTGTGCCTGTTGGACCAACAAGCAGGACGCCCTTGGGTATCTTGCCTCCAAGCCTCAGATATTTATCAGGATGCTGAAGGAAGTCTATTACCTCTTTTAATTCTTCTTTGGCCTCGTCAACACCTGCCACATCATTAAATGTAACCCCTGTGTCCTTTTCTATATATAAACTTGCCTTGCTTTTACCAACGGCCATTACACCAGGGCCAGCGCCAAGCCTTCCCAAAAGGAATCTCCATATTAATATAAAGATGACTATTGGAATGACCCATGCAAGGATAAAATCCCTGAGCCATGTATCTGTCTCCTTGCCTGAAAATTTTATATTGTTTTTTTCTAATAATTTGATCAGCTCAGGGTCTTCTACCTTAACAGCCTTTATTTCTTTTTTCTTGTCTTTCTCTTTTATAATCCCCCTGACATTGTTCTGCTCTATAAAAACCTCTTCAAACTTTTTTTCTTCTATCATCTTTTTAAATTCGCTGTAAGAGACCTGCTCGCCAGAGGTTGGAGAGAGATTAGAAGAGCTGAAAAAGAAAAAGAGGATCATAGAGAGGATGGCGGCTGCAATCCAGATAAGAGGCCATGGCTGTTGTTTTTTCTCCTTATCCATTGAAGGATATTATCATTATTATTTTAAAAAAGTCAATTTATAATAAACGGCTGCAGCGCCCTGAATATCATTCCTGCAGGAATCCAGAGCGCAAGCCGCGGTTTATTTAATTACTGCTGTAAATTTTTGGATGGTTATTGCGCCTTTTTTATCGCCGATAGTAATTTTTAAATTATGGGTGCCTGATGGAAATTTTGCATTTGAGATTTTTATCCCTTCTTTATTCACATAGGGAAGGACCCTTTCTGTAATATCAATGGTAAAGAATTTCAGATACTCAACCTTTAAGGTTGAGAGGTCTATCTCTGCAAGGCCTTTTGTTATAAAATACAGTTCTATGTTTAATGGAGGGGCATAGGTCTTTCCTTCTTCAGGGGTAATAACCTTTATTATTGGGCCTCTACTATCCGATTTAGATTCAATGTCTCTTCCAACATTCTCGTATTGAATAGCCGACATATCAGGAAGCAGCGCCTCTGCCTGTGTTATTAAGGTTACTGAAATATTGCCTGTTTCCTTTTTATCTGTGATATTTTTATCCTTAGCCTTTTTTTCTTCTGAAACAGCAGCTTTTTCCCTGCTACAGCCGCCGCCAGTCTCTTCCAATGGTTTTATTTCACCATAAATAAAATTTGCCGCCTGCCTGCTTATAGCAAAAGCAATCTCTTTCTGCATTACCCTCATCGCCTTATTTTCTGCCTCTGACAGCGTCAGATGCCCTTCCTTTCCTGAGCGTGAAATATTTCCAAAGGTTTTTCCGTTTTTTGTATCTATAAGCTGAAAATCAGAGCACCATCTGACATATTTCCATTTTAGGTCAGGGATATCTGCCTTCCAAAGGGCAGCCTCTCCAATAATCAGCAGATCAGCCATATTTGCCTCGGCCTCTTTTCTCAATACTGAAAAACCATCCCTGTTTAAACCATCAATCACAGCCTTTCTTACAGTAGAACTATTATCGCCTGCTACTGCAACATATACATTAAACTCCTTTGCAAGAAATACCTCTAACTCCCGTGTAATATCTGTAATATTTATTGAGTTTTCCAAACCCTTTCCTGCAGGGCTCACTACCCTGAGGTCTGTATTATATACATCTCTTGAGATAAGAGCCCTTATTGCCCTTCTTAGGGTTTTGATCTTTTCAAATTTATCTATTGTTTCTTTGGCTGTCTTGAGAAGACCTTTTGCCTCTGCATCCAGACTGTTTATCCGCTCTCTTAAAGCTGTTGCAGCATGGCTTCTGTTGATTACAGCAAGGGCATAATAGCGGGCAGTGGTTTTATCCTGCCATCTTTCTGCAATCTTTACATTTTCCAAGACTTTCTCAGAAGTAACCTTTGTCATCTCTTCTATTGCCACCTGACGTTGAACCTCGGTTTTTCCTTTTGTTTCTGTCTGTAAATATTTTTCCAATTCTGTAGTTCTTGAGTCTACTTCTGCTTTAAAGATTCTCGCAATCACTCCGTAGGCGCGATCCTCTGCAGCCTTAGAGGTATCACCTTCTCCAACGCCAACGAGGTATTCTCTTTCTGAATAAAGTGATGCAGGATTAGTTATCCATACAGGCTGTTTTTCTGCATAGACAAGGCCTGTTATTAATAATATTAAAATGCCTGCTGCATATACAGTGTATTTTGCATGTTTCATTTAATTACCCTGTGAGTAAGAATCTTCTTTTCTCTGGAATTAATAGAAATGCCGGCAAATGTTTTTTTATCTATAATCTCTCCGCCTGCGCCGATATAATGCACTTCAATATTATAATTGCCGGGCGGAAGGACGATTCTTGCCATCTGAATTTTGTCAGGAAGCGTTCTCCAGCTCCTTTTATCCGCCTCCTCTGTTACAACAGATGCAATATTAAGCAGGCCGCCAACTATAATGCCTGCGTCCTTTCCGTATTTTTTTGCAGCAGCCTTTTTAGCTGTTTGCGCTGTTGTAAATTTAACAACAGCCCTGCCAATAGCCTTAGCCCTAATTCTTCCAATCCTGTCATCAAGATTTTTTTTGGCAATAGCAGTTATATCCTCCATCAAATATGTTTTCTCTTCTAAATTTTTACTTCTTATGTAAATCCTGGCGTATGCAATATGCGAAGGCTGAGCAACAAACCTTGGGAAGGCAATCCTCAAATAATATGGATCCCCGGATATATCAGGCACAGGCGCATCTATAAAAAAATCCTCTTTAAAAGGCGCTCTCCCTGAGTAATATATAAAAATAAGCTCCCCATTAGACTGCATCTCTTTAATATCTTTCCATTTTACATTTGGAAATTTTTCCATGTATTTTTTATGTTCGTCGTGAAGGCCCAATGCCTTGCTTAATCTGAGGAGGTCTTCGCCAATAAAGGCTGGAACAGGCGTTCCATAGTTGGTGTTGTAATCTTTAAATGCCTCGTAGGCTTTGCTGTATGCAATAAAGCCGTCGTTTAATTCGCCTTTATACTCATAAAGTATCCCGCTTAAATAGCGTGCAAAGGCATCCTCTTTATAAACATTCTTTTTTTCATATTTGTCATTATACAGGTTTAGCTTATGGTCAATCTTTCTTGCCTCTACTAATGCGTCATCCAGTTTGCCAAGATAAACATAGTTTAAGGCCATGACAAGATTTATCATCACCTTTTCAAAATCCTCTCCCTCATATGGCAGAAGGTTGTCATTGGTAAACATGGCGCCGCTTTCAGTGGTAATACTTTTAGTGTAAAGCGCTTCTATCCGCTTTTCAGCCTCTGAGAGATAATAGTTGCTCTTTTCGTAGCTGCCTGACAGGTGAAGGGTCATTCCCCTGTCCATATAATACAATACTGCATTCCTATCGCCGTATTTCTCTTTATACTGCTCTACAATGCTGTCAGCTTTATTGTAATTGCCTTCAAGGAGATTCCTCTCTACCATTACATAGTGTGAGGCCGGGGCTGCACAGGCAAATAATAGTAGAATTAAGAAAGGGGGTATTAAGAAATAAAAAGGCGCATATTTCTGCTTCATTATTTACCTATTGTGGTGTCTCATAAATAGCTTTACACTTTTTGTCATTCCTGCATGCCTCTGGCAGGAGTCCAGTCCTGTCTATTTGTGGATTCCCGCTCAAAAACGTTGCGGGAATGACACCAAAATAATGTAGAGAAGTGTTAGGGACAGGACACTAATTAAAAACCTGTACGGCTTCTTTCTATAACCTTCTTGATCTTTTTCTGTCCAAACCAAACCTTTATGTTTTTCTCTATATCTATCAATTCTAAATCTACCTGATAAAAGATTACCTTTGTCCCTTTGGCCTCATCAAGAATGGTATTAATAGTTCCCTTAAGCATATAGTCTGCGCCTATCTCTTTTCCGGGGCCTTTAGCAGTTTCGTCGCTGGAATGCTGCGCCTGATCTACCCGCTCTTCTCTTAGCTCCTCCCTTTCACCGCGGCCTGCCACAAATTGAACCCTGCCAGAGTTAGTAAGCTCTTTTTCTAAATCCTTTGTAAAGGTCTGCACATTAATATGTTCATGGCTTCTGTTCAGCACAGTGCCCACAATAACCGTTGGCTGCTTCCCATGTCTTTTTAAAAAGCTGTCTATCCATGGCCTGGCAAGGGCATCCTTCACCATCTCTTCTGCTACTAAGCGGGAATCGGTGTCATTCCACCTGCCGCTTAAATCCGTAACAGTATCAGTTCCAACCCTGCTGACCTTTGGCCCTGCACATGAAACTATAGCGATACTCATAATAAAGATTAAGGTTCCCTTTAGTAAGTTATTTTTAAATAGCATAATCACCTCACTTTTTAAATTTCTGTCTCATCTCATCCATAAAATCTTCCATATCCTTCATTTGATCTAAAATCAATTTATCCAGATTATAGGGATTTTTTTCTGTTAGCGCTTCCGGCTCCTTTGGAACATCCTTTTCATTCTTCTTTTCTTCCTTATGGCCTGCAGAGTCATCCTGCTTTTCTGTTATCTCTTTTTTTATTCCTGATGCAGGCATATCTGACTTTGCTGCAGGCTTGTTGGCATAGGATACAGGGATGCCTTTATTTGCCAGCCATCTCTTTGCCACGCTGGATTTTATAGAAAAATTTATTGCTGTAATAGCCAGTCCGTCAGCAGACCTCCTTGAAATAGAGGTATTTATCCCAATCATGTATCCACGCTGGTCAAGCAGCGGACCGCCTGAATTTCCACGATTAAAACTTGCTTCTGTCTGAAATACATCCTTGCCATTTACCCCATTAAAATTCTCAATCTCAGCGCTGATGCTTCCGGTGGTGAGAGTCCAGAGTCCGCCTGTTTCTGGATGTCCGATTGCCACAACAGATTCTCCAATGCTGATTCCTTGCGGGTCGCCTAATTCAATAACCTTTAGCGTTGAAGCTCCTTTTTCAATCTTTAAAATTGCAAGGTCAAGCTGGCTGTCATAGGCAATAACCCTTGCATCAAACCTTCTGGTCAGATCCTTATTCATATTTCCTGTAACCCGTTCTGGCTTCAGGTAGATGTCTATACGACGCTTTGGTCTGTTGGCATCTTCATTTATCACAACATGTGCATTTGTAAGTATCATGCCATCGCTTGTGATAACAGACCCGGTGCCGCCGCTTCCTCTCTTTCCGTCATCAGTTGACAGGATTAATACCACGCCGGGCCCTATCTGCTGATAAAGCTCCTTTGGCGTAAAGGCGATGACCGGGGAAAAGAGAGGCAGAAGGATAATAATATTAAATATTAGCAAAGAATAAAATAGCCTTTTCATAGTCGTTTGCAATAATTATTTAGGCTGCCGTTTTTGTTCTTCAGACTCTAACTTTTCAAAGGCCTTTTCAGCATTCTTTCTTACAAAATCCCTTACCTCTGCATTTAATTCCTTCATCTTATTCAAGGTCTCTTTAAAGTTTTCCAAATCAAGTTTTGCTAAAGAGTAAGTGGTATTATCCTGAGGGTCTGTCCAGTGGTCAACAATTACAACCCCTGAAAGCGTTGCTGCGGAAAATGTTTTAACTGCCTGTTCAATATTCTGCTCCTCGCTGGTTTTTTTGAAATCACCTGCTGTGGTAGATGCAGCATAGTCGCGCATCAAAGAAGCTGAATAGGTTTCAAAGACCTTGGCAATCTCAGCCCTTGCCCTGTTGTCTGCTGTTGTTCTGGCAAGCGGTTTATTCATAACACCTGAAACAGCGCCAACGCCGTAAAAGGCCTTGTCGCCCTTATTCAGAAAGGCGCCCGCCCCTTTTCTTACCCACTCTGGTTCAGCAGATACAGGTTGTGCAGGGGGCGCTACTGCAGCCTCCTTCTTTGTACCGGCGCAGCCAAAAATAGAACTAAACAGGAGTAACCCAATAAAGGTCATAAAAAGAAGCCTGACTTTTTTAGAGATAATCATAATACTTCTCCTCCTTAAAGGTTTTATATTATATTGCCAAAACACCTATTTTTTAGTATATACCATGCTTTTTGTAATTGTCAAGGAGATGTTCTGCTCAACCATATTCACCAAATTCCGATATAGAAAATTTCAATATTAACACTGGTGTAATTATACTGAGTCTAATGAAGATTTAGCCGCTTTACGGGTTTTCTCAGGCGCCCTTTAAATGGGCGCCATCTATATTTCCAATGTGGTTGACAATTAATGTGGTTTTGTATTGACCTTTTTTAACAAGGGGAATATACTTTTTATGCCTGCAATGATGAGGCTATTTATAAAGTTCCAGACCCTTTCCTTTCTATACAGAAATTTTATTTAAGTAGGCAAGGGGTGTATAAATAATCAAAACAGCAATAAAGGTGTGTAAATTCTGATATAATACATATTAAGAAAGTGTTAGTTATTACATTCTTTAAAAAGGAAAGGAGATTTGTGTGATGAATAAATTGATTGAAAGGATAATATGCGACCCAAAAATATGCAGCGGAAAGCCCTGCATAAAAGGAACAAGAATACCAGCACATATTATTCTTGACCTTCTTGCCGCCGGCGAGGACTTTGAAGGGATTAAAAAGGCTTATCCAAATATTACTGATGAAGATATCAGGGCGTGTCTGAACTATGCCTCCGCCCTTGCTGATGAAGAGGCTGGGGTGGCTGTGTGA
>JACPZJ010000037.1 GCA_016195585.1 Nitrospirota bacterium
ATGGTCTTATGAAGAAAAAAGCAATTAAAAATGTCGATGACTATATTGCGGCTCAATCAAAAAATGTTGCCGTAATACTAGAAAAATTGCGACATACTATTACATCGGCTGCTCCCGAGGCGGAAGAACTCATAAGTTATCAAATGCCAGCATACAAATATCACGGAAGGCTGGCGTATTTTGCCGCTTTCAAAAAGCATATCGGGTTTTATCCTGTATCGTCGCGCATTGCGGCGTTTAAGAAAGAACTATCGGCGTATAAGGGTGCTAAAGGCTCTGTTCAATTTCCGCTCGACAAACCGATCCCGCTGGATTTGGTGAAAAGAATCGTAAAATACGGAGTGAAGGAAAATTTAGAAAAGGAGAATATAAAAAATATCGGGAAAACTCAAAAAGTTTGTAGCCGAGGCCATTTCTACGAAGGGAGCGCATTGCCCCGTTTGTTGGCCTGTGTATAAGAAAAAACAGAATAAGAAATAGATTATCATACAAGTATGAGCAAAAACATCAAAAAAATAACACATGGTATCAATCTTTTGCATGGTGTTGCCATGATCGCGGCAATTGCATATGTCTTGTCTTGGATTATTGGGCTAAGCCTAAATACCCCTATACATAGTCTAAGCCTCAATGCAACGAGCCAACAGATAACAAACGCCTTTGCTGGGCACCAAACAGCCGTGGCATTGCAATTCGGTTTTACTGAAGTAGTTGCTGGACTTATGCTGGCAATCATGGTCTTGGCTGTTGCAACACTTGCTCGCAAAGCAGGAGCCAAGCAGTCGTCCCAACTCCTATTGATAACGGGATTGACGACTGCAACTCTTTCGATTGTTATGGGAATGCTTGGCCTGTGGCTTATTTATTTTATTATTCCTGGTGGCGATACCACAAACATTCAGCAAATATACAATATAATTAATCGCATTGATGGACCAAAGATGTGGCTGCTCGCTGCTATGGCTTTGTCCAGTATTGGACTTGCTGCACACGGTGTTATTCCAATCTGGCTTAAATATGTTGGTATCGCGCTTGCTGTTGCGCTTCTCTTCTCAGGCATTGCTTACGGTTTGTTAATAAATAACTTTGCTTGGACAGCATATATATCAGGGGTATTACTCCTTTTTTGGGTGGGCGCAGTAGGTATAACTGCTCAAGCTGAAACGAAATGATAATAAAACGGCAACCGCTAAAATTTTTTCTACTTGTTTTTGCGCTTTCTCTTCCGCTGTGGATAATTGAGACACTGATTGATGTTAAAGGACTTCCGCTGGATATTCCTGCGACAGACATCTTAGCCGCCTTTACTCCTTTAATAGCCGCTTGTATCCTTGTGTCTAAAGAAGATGGGCGTAGTGGAGTTAAGAAACTACTAAAGAGAATTTTTGATTTTTCAAGGATCAAGCAAAAGAAATGGTATGCTCCTGTTATTTTCCTGCCACTCCTACTATTTTTGCTGATATATGGAGTTATGTACTTGATGGGGATGTCCCTCCCGACAGAATTGCATATCTCATTTTTCACAATACCGTTTCTTTTTGTTTTCTTTTTTCTTGGTGCCGTAGGTGAAGAAGTTGGTTATATGGGATATGCTGTTGATTCTCTGCAAGAACGATGGGGTGCAATAGCAACTGGTATTATCATCGGGTTACCATGGGCAATTTGGCATTATCCATCGATACTTCAACAAGGGCATGGGTTGATATGGATACTGTGGGGAACTCTTGGCACGATTGCGATGCGTATTTTGATTATTTGGATTTATAACAATACCGGAAAGAGTTTATTTGCTGCTATCCTATTTCATACTTTGTATAATGTTGGCAGGTCTTTGTTTCCAAAGGATGCAATACATAATCCGTTGGTTGATTATCCTAATATTCACTATTTAATTATTGCAATCATTGCTGGTATTATTGTTTTTGTGTGGGGTTCAAAGACATTGGCTCGGTATAGATATATCAGAAAGATATAAGGGGAAAGAGAATTGTTAAATATAAGGCGAAGGGAGTTTTAGAAACTATGAAGGCTAACAAAGAAAAACTAAAAATATGTAGTCGCGGGCATTCATATCGGGGAAGTGGTCCATGTCCAATGTGTTGGTCTGGGTATATGGATAATGGGGTCGGGCTTGCCTATTGACATTCTAATTAAAGACAAAATTATCTCCCCCTCACATACCCCTCCACCATTATGTCCTCCCCTACCCTTTTTACTATAACATCTTTCAGCATAAGCGCATCTTTGAGTTTTCTAATGCCTTCGCCGCCGATGGAGGGCTTTGCATTTCTGCCGGTAATTATTTTTGGGGCGATAAAAAAAACTACTTTATCAACAATTCCCTCTTTTAGAGCAGAGGCTGCGATTTCTGAGCCGCCTTCTATCATAAGGCTTGTGATGCCCATTTTCCCTAATTCCTTCATCAATTGAGAAAAAGGGATTCTGCCATTTTTTGTTTTTAATAATATTATCTCTGCGCCTGTGTTTTTGATTTTCTCAATTTTATTTTTAGAGGCGGTCTTTGATGCGGTTATTATTGTTTTAGCATCTGATTTCTGTGTAAGCAGCTTTGCTGATATTGGAATTTTCAACTCCCTGTCCACAACAACCCTGATAGGGTCTTTGCCCTTCTTGTTCTTTAAACGAGTTGTAAGGCTTGGGTTGTCCCTTAACACAGTGCCAATGCCAACCATTACAGCGTCCACCTCATCCCTAAACCTGTGGGCATATTCCCTTGCCTTTTCTCCTGTAATCCATTTTGACTCGCCAGTGTTTGTTGCAATCTTGCCGTCAAGGCTCTCTGCAATCTTTAGGATAACAAATGGTGTTTTTGTTTTGATGTATTTTACAAATGACTCATTAATTTTCTTTGCCTCATCCTCTAACACACCTGCCTTAACCTCTATGTTAGAGGCAACAAGCTCCTCAATCCCTTTTCCAGATACAAGCGGGTTTGGGTCAATCATGCCAATAACAACCTTTTTGATCTTGCTTTCTATGATTTTCTTAGTGCATGGCGGGGTCTTTTTATTTGAATGGCAGCATGGCTCAAGGCTGACATAGAGTGTTGCGCCCTCTGCATCTGAGCCGGCTCTTGAAATGGCTATTGCCTCTGCATGAGGCAGGCCTGCCTTTTTGTGATAGCCCTTTCCAATAATCCTGTCATCCTTAACAACAACTGCTCCTACCATTGGATTTGGGCTTGTCCTTCCCCTGCCCTTTTTTGCAAGGGAGAGGCAGAGTCTCATATAATATTCATCATCCCTCATCTTCCCCTTTCTTCTCCTTGAGCTTCATGTAAACCCCGTTAGAAAGGACGTGGCATTGCCCGACTACTATCTCCCCCTTTTCTAAAGGGGGACTAAAGGGGATTATGGTCAGGTAATCTCCCCTAACCCCTCTTTAAGAAAGAGGGGAATATATGATAATTTGCCGAGCTAATTTGAAATTATCCCTTAATCCCCCTCACCCTAACCCTCTCCCACAAGGGGAGAGGGAAAAGAGGGATTAGAGGCTGCCACTACATTAATTATTTTTTTCTTCTCTTGACCTTATTAGCCTTAGCCTTAACCTTCTTCTTAGCCTTAGCCTTGACCTTTCCTTTTCCCTTTTCTTCTTTGATTACTGCCTGAGCAGCAGCAAGCCTTGCGAGAGGCACGCGGTATGGGGAGCAGCTTACATAATCAAGCCCAATCTTGTGGCAGAATTCAACTGAACTCGGCTCGCCTCCATGCTCGCCGCAGATGCCAACCTTAAGCCCAGGCCTTGCCCCCCTGCCAAGCTGGACGCCCATCTTCATCATTGCGCCAACACCATCCTGATCAATTGCAACAAATGGGTCTTTG
>JACPZJ010000016.1 GCA_016195585.1 Nitrospirota bacterium
CCTGGCGTTGTGCCGAGACTTCTTAATCTGCCGGAGGGCTGTAAGTTTTTATCAAGATGCAGGATAGCTGTTGACCAATGCAAAAGAGAGGAGCCTCTTTTAAAAGATATCTGTAAGGGGCATTTTGTGCGGTGCTGGGTAAGGGAAAGGGACTATGCAGGCAGGAACTAAAAATCAGGGTAAGGACTTTATCCTAAATGTAAAGGGATTAAAGAAACATTTTTATGTGCCTGCGGGCATTTTCAGAAAGCCGAAGGTTGTGCATGCAGTAGACGGTGTTGACCTTGAGATTAAACGCGGGGAGGTCTTAAGCCTTGTTGGCGAAAGCGGCTGTGGAAAGTCCACAACAGGCAGGGCTATCCTACGGCTCCTTGAACCGACAGATGGAAGGATTTTGTTTGATAATAAGGATATTACTTTTATTGATCAAAAGAGGCTGAGGGCTTACAGGCAGCAGATGCAGATAATCTTTCAGGATCCCTATGCCTCCTTAAATCCGAGGATGATTGTAGGGGATATACTGGAGGAGCCGCTTATAATACACAGTATCGGCAGCAGCATGGAGCGCAGAAGCAAGGTAATCTCTGTCTTGGAAAAGGTAGGGCTTGGGGCGCATACCCTCTCATCTTACCCCCATGAATTCAGCGGCGGCCAGAGGCAGAGGATAGGTATTGCCCGGGCGCTGGTGTTAAACCCGAGTCTGATCATTGCTGATGAGCCGATATCTGCGCTGGATGTATCCATTCAGGCGCAGATAATAAATCTGCTCTCTGATCTTCAGGAGGAATATAAGCTGTCCTTTCTTTTTATTGCCCATGACCTGAATATTGTAAGATACTTTTCCCACAGGGTGGCAGTGATGTATCTTGGAAAGATCGTGGAGATGGCAGAGACCGGTGATCTGTATAAAAGCCCAAAGCACCCTTATACAGAGGCCTTACTTTCGGCCATACTCATCCCCGATATTAAAAAGAAAAAAAAGAGGATAGCCTTAGAAGGCGAAATTCCAAGCCCCATAGACCTTCCTGCAGGATGCCGCTTCTATAGCCGCTGTCCAAAGAGGATGAAGAAATGCCTAAAAAAAGAACCTGAATTTAAAGAGATAGCAAAAGGGCATTTTGCTGCCTGCTATCTGTTTGATCAGGCTTAAAAGGTTGCAATGAAAATCACAGCAAAAAAGGATAAAAAGACCACAAAGAATCTGCCCCTGCCATTAATAATGGACTGCATCAGCAGCGGGATAATAGTCGTGGACCCCCATGATAAAATATTATTTGTTAATCCTGCGGCAATAGATATCCTTGAAAGGAATAATAATAAAGGAAGAATACTCAAAGATCTTCTGCCAAAGGGAAAGACCCAATTTTTTAAAAATAGCATTAAAAGACTAAGAAATAATAAAGGTTTAAAATCCCTGACCTTAAGGACAGAGATTAACAAAAAAACTGTAAAAGCCTGCTTTTCGCATATAAAGAATGAGAAGGGGAAGGTTCTCGCCACCCTGATAACCATGCAGGATATTACTGAGGATGCAAGCCGTGATGATAAAAAGACAAATTTTATGTCTGATGTATCCCATGCCCTGCGTACGCCAATCACAGCCATTCAGGGGGCTGCGGATCTGCTTCTAAAAGGCATTGGCGGTATGCCGAATAAAAAGCATGAGGAGTTTGTCAGGATTATAAGCAAAAACTGCAAGAGGCTGAATAATCTGATAAATGATGTTGTCAGGATAGCAAAGTTTGAGAGCGTAAAAGTCCTGTTAAGCCTGAAAAAAACAGACCTCGTACCGCTTATAGAGCATCAGCTTGATAAGCTGAGCGGTAGGATAAGAGAGAAGGAGATTAAAATTGAAAGGATAATGCCGTCTTCGGTTAGGATTGATGCCGATGCAGAGAGGATAGGGGAGGTTTTTGCTATTCTCATGGGAAATGCAATCAGATACACAACGGGGGAAAAAAGGATAAGTATCTCTGTGGATGTAAAGGCCGATGCCTCAAAGTCTGACATTGAATTCAAGACCTATAACCCTGATACAAAAAGCGGTTTTGCAGAGGTCTGTATTCATAATCAATCTAAGGGCATAACAGGGCAGGAGCTTAATAAGCTTTTTGATAAGTATGTAAAGATAAAAAATTTTGAACTTGAAGGGAATAAGCCTGATACTGACGGGAAGGTCCTTAACCTTCCAATGGCAAAGATACTTGTAGAATCGCATGACGGAAAGATATGGATTGAAAACGAGGGCGGCGGCTGTTCATTTTATTTTACAATCCCGATCTATAAGGAAAAAACAAATAAAGAAGAGGAGCAGGCGCCTTTTACCAGTGGCCCGCTTCAAAGGCTTGAAAAATGGTCGCCTCCAGTAGATGAGAAGGTAAGGGTGCTTATTGTTAACGACAGCCCTCACGAAGGCAGGAAGCTCAGGCAGGCAATTGAGAAGGAGGGCTTTAGTGTATATGAAGGCGCAAACAAAGAGGATGCCATTGACCTTGCGAGGAGATTCAGGCCAAATATAATCGTTATTGATGTTGTGATGCCTGAGATAGACGGCACATACCTTGTAAAGGTCCTGAGAGAGGACCCGGAGACAAAGGAGATACCTATCATAGTCTTTTCAGCCATTGAAGAGGAGAATGCAAGGTTAAAGGATGTAAAGGCTATTAAAATTATAAAAAGATCCATGGATGAAAAGACATTAGTTAAGGATATAAAGGCCGCACTCTATCATCATCGCAAGGCAGAGCCCGGCGAGAAGATATTGATTGTAGATGATGAAAGGAGCATCACCTCCCTGATTACATCAATGCTTCAGGAATTCGGCTATACAACCATTGAGGCGTCCACAGGCGAGGAGGCATTAAGCATAGCGCAGGCAGAGCAGCCGGATCTCATACTTTTGGATATTAACCTGCCGGGCATTGACGGTTTTCAGACACTTAAGAGGCTAAAGAATAGTGTCCGCACAGGACGCATACCGGTAATACTGCTGTCAGGCATAAAGGATGCAAAGGAAAAGGCAAAGGGGCTGAATCTCGGCGCAAGCGACTATATAACAAAACCCTATTCTTCGCTTGAACTTGAGGCGAGGGTGAGACTTCTTCTTCAGAGGAGAGAAGAGGAACACAGCACAAGCCCGACGACAAGGCTCCCGGGAAATATAGCGATTGAAAGGGAGATAAATGCAAAAATCAAAGAAAAGGCGCCTTTCTCCGTATGTTATATAGACCTTGATAATTTCAAGGCATATAATGATAATTATGGCTTCTTAAAAGGCGATGCAGTAATAAAACAGACAGCAAAAATAATAACTGATGTGGTAAGGGAATATGGCAATGACTCTGACTTTGTAGGCCATATCGGCGGCGATGACTTTATAATAATCACAACCAACGACAAAGACGATATTATATGCAGCGGCATTATTGACGCCTTTAGCAGAATAATCCCCCTCTATTATAACAGGGAGGATAGAAACATGGGATTTATTGAGCTTGAAAACAGGCGCGGCCAGATTGAAAAATTTCCGATCATGACAATGTCCACCGCAGTTGTAACAAGAGGGACAGGCGATTATCAGCGGATGATATTGCCCATACAGGCAGCCCTGATAAGCCCTACATAAAGCAGTGATTGCAGGGTTGATAATCTATGCAAAAAATCCTTATTGCAGATGACGAAGAGGATATCAGATTAATAATAAGGCTGGCGCTTGAGGATAAGGGTTATACTGTCCTTGCTGCCTCCAATGGATTAGAGGCGCTGGAGAAGGCTGGGTCAGAAAAGGTTGATCTGATTATTCTTGATGCGGCAATGCCAAAGATGGACGGCTATGAGGCCTGCAGGAGATTAAAGAATAATCCATCAACAAAGGATATACCGGTAATCTTTCTTACAGCAATAGATGTGCTAAAGGACAAAAAGAAAAGCTATAGGCTTGGCGCAGCGGCATTTATTACAAAACCCTTTGAGATTAATCTGTTAATAGAGGAAATAGAGGGGGCGCTGCGGAATGGCAAATCTTAAGGCAGGCAGAAAGTTGGCTATACCTCCATTATCTCCTCCTCTTTCTTTTTAAGTATTTCATCTATCTTTTTTATATACTGGTCAGTAGTCTTCTGGATATCCTCATGCGCCTTGCGGGATTCATCCTCTGAAATTTTCTTTTCCTTCTCTATCTTTTTGACCTCTTCATTTATATCCCTTCTTATATTCCTTACGGCAACGCGCAAATCCTCTGACATCTTCTTTGCAAGCTTTACCAGCTCTTTTCTCCTCTCCTCGGTCAAAGACGGTATCGGAAGCCTGATTATCTTGCCGTCATTTGAAGGCATCAGGCCAAGACCGGATGAGAGTATGGCCTTTTCAATGGCCTCTATCGCCTGAGGATCCCATGGCTGTATGGTAATCAGCCTGCTTTCAGGGACAGCGAGGGTCGCAACCTGATTCATAGGGGTCAGGCTGCCATAATAGTCTACCTTAATCCCATCAAGCAAAGACAGTGAGGCCCTGCCTGTGCGCAGGCTTGCAAACTCTTTTCTGAGGACATCCAAGGTTGTATCCATTCGTTCGGCCATCTTTTTTTTCAGCGCATTAATCATCTTAACTTACAGTAGTCCCGATCTTCTCCCCGAGGACTATCCTTTTAATATTGCCATTCTTCTTAAGATTAAATACTATAATCGGGAGGTTGTTGTCCATGCAAAGTGAGATTGCAGTCGCATCCATTACCTTCAATCCCTTTTGCAATACCTCAAGGTAATTCAGCCTATCATACTTTTTGGCCTTTTTATTCTTCATCGGATCCGAATCATACACGCCGTCAACCTTTGTGCCTTTAATAATTACATCAGCGCCTATCTCCATTGCCCGCAGCGATGCTGCGGTATCTGTTGTAAAATAGGGGTTTCCTGTTCCTGCAGCAAATATTACGACCCTCTTTTTCTCAAGGTGCCTTATCGCCCTTCTCCTTATATACGGCTCTGCAAGCTCACGCATCTCTATTGCTGTCTGCACCCTTGTATCTACGTTAAGCTTCTCAAGCGCATCCTGAAGGGCAAGGGCATTCAACACAGTGGCAAGCATCCCCATATAGTCTGCTGATGCCCGCTCCATACCCCGGGCGCTTCCAATGAGGCCGCGGAATATATTGCCTCCCCCGATCACAATGGCAATCTGGGTGCCGAGCTTATATACCTCCTTTATCTCATTGGCTATTGCATTAATAACAGCAGGGTCAATGCCATAACCCCTGTCGCCCATTAAGGCCTCCCCGCTTATTTTAAGGAGTATCCTTTTATATCTTGTTTTTGGCATCTTTGCGATTCCGCTCAGGCAGGATTTGCCTCGCCGATCTTAAATCTGACAAATCTCCTTATAACTATATTCTCGCCGAATTTTGCTATCTTCTGGCTTACAATGTCCTTTATCCTGAGTTTTCCTTCAGTGTCTTTTATAAAAACCTGCTCCGTCAGACAGAAGTCAGTATAAAATTTTTCCAGCTTTCCATCAACAATCTTTTCTATTACATTTGCCGGCTTCCCTGATTCCTTTGCCTGCGCCCTGTAAATTTCCCTCTCCTTTTCAATTACCTCAGGCGGAACATCCTCCCTTTTTACATAAAGCGGGGACGGGCTGGCTGCTGCAATCTGCATTGCAATATCCTTAACAAATTCCTTGAACTCATCATTCCTCGCAACAAAATCTGTTTCACAGTTTACCTCCGCAAGGACGCCCAGCTTTCCTCCTGTGTGGATATAAGACCCGATTGCGCCTTCACCTGCAACCCTGTCAGCCTTTTTTGATGCTGCTGAAAGCCCTCTCTGCCGCAGGAGATCTATTGCCTTATTGATATCCCCTCCCCCTTCTGAGAGCGCCTTTTTACACTCCATAATACCAGCGCCTGTCTTCTCTCTTAAGTCTTTTACTAATAATGCATCAACAACCATTAATAAATCCTCCTAATTCAGGCCGCATTTTGCACCTGCCTCTGAAAACCCTGCCTTCACCATTGCATAAAATATTTATTTTATCAGTTCTTGTAAATAAAGAAATATTACAGGAGGCTGTTCAACAGCCTCCTGTAATAAAATAATCAGGATTTTATCTTTCCTGCGTCTAATGCAGCTTCCATTGGAAGCCCGGTTGGTGTCTCGGTCTCCTCTGCCTTTGGCGCAGCATCTTCTATTGCCTCTGCAGTTACTGCCTGCGGCTTCTCTGACAGGGCCTGCTTGCCTTCAATAACAGCATCTGCTGTCTTTAATGTGAGGAGTTTAATAGCCCTTATGGCATCATCATTGCCCGGTATTATATAATCAACCTCATCGGGATCGCAGTTTGTATCCACAACAGCAACTACAGGAATGCCAAGCCGCCTTGCCTCATTGATTCCAATCAACTCCTTTTTTGAATCAATCACAAACAGCGCGCCGGGCAGGGCATCCATCTCCCTTATGCCGCCAAGCAGCTTCTGGAGCTGGGCGCGCTCCTTTTCTAATTTGATGACCTCTTTTTTTGGCAGAAGCTCAAAAACGCCATTTGCCTTATCTGTATCCAATTTTTTCAGCTTACTGATGCTCTTTTTTATAGTCTTAAAATTGGTCAGCATGCCGCCGAGCCAGCGCTGATTAACATAAAACATGCCGCATCTCTTTGACTCTTCTTCAATAGCCTCCTGTGCCTGTCTTTTGGTGCCGACAAAAAGCACGGCCTCTCCCTTTGCTGTTATGCCTTTAATGAAATCACATGCCTCATTAAACTTCTTCAGGGTCTTCTGAAGGTCAATTATGTGTATACCATTACGCTCTCCAAAGATAAACTTCTTCATCTTTGGGTTCCAGCGCTTGGTCTGATGGCCGAAATGAACGCCTGCTTCTAACAGTTCCTTGAGTGAAACAGCCATTTTCTTTTTCACCTCCTTGCCTTTTGGTTTTTTTCCTCCGCCCCCATCAACTCGCAGAAGGATCCTGATATTCAGGACACCGCCTCCTGCAATACGGCAGACGTGTGGGATTTAAACTTAATATAAATATCATAAAACCGCTCATTTTGCAAGAACAAAAATAGATTCAGCTTATAAGGTATAATTTTAGCAGAACAGCTTAACAGATTGTTGAAAAACTCAACAATCTCTGATTACATTGATAATAGATTAGCAGGCTGTTGAAAAACTCATATTACCGTCATTGCGAACGAAGTGAAGCAATCTCGTTTCTATATAAATCAATAAGTTATAGATTGCTTCGTCGCAAAAGCCGCTCCTCGCAATGACATGAATTGGCTTTTTCAACAGCCTGATAGAGTTTCCCCAAAGGACAGTATATTTGATGGAAGAAAAAACCCGGTCAAGGTAAAATCTACTAATGGAAACAATGAAAAAAAAGATCGTCATCTCTTCGGCCATTATTATCATAGCAGTTATTGCCCTCTTCTTTTTTTTCTTTAGTAAGAAGGAAAAAATAAACTCCCTTCACACAACAGGCATTGTTGAAGGGGTGGAGGTAAATATCTCCTCAAAGGTTGCAGGAAGAATCTCTGAGCTGTGCTGCAAGGAAGGCGATGCAGTTAAGGAGGGCGCTGTTGTTGTAAGACTTGAGAGTGATGATATTACAGCATCTGTGAGACAGGCAAAGGCAGGTGTGGAGAGGGCAAGGGCTAATATTATGGTTGCGGAGTCGCAAGTAGAAAACTCTAAGGCCAATCTAAAGAATGCCGGGGCAGAAATCGTATATATTGAGGCAGAGCTTGAAAAGGCAAAGTCCCAGCTTGAGGAGGCAAGAAGGCAGAAGGATAGGGCAGAGAGCCTGTATAAAGATGGTTATATCTCAAAGGCAGAGCTTGACCTTGCTGCAACCAATTATGACACAGCCTTAGCGAATTATGAGGCAGCAAAGGCAAGGCTTACAGCATATATATCGCGAAGGGATGCAGCAGCATCGCAGGTTGCTGCATCTGAAAGCCAGATTAGCTCAGCAAGGGCGGGATTAAAGGAGGCAGAGGCAGCGCTCGCATATCAGATGGCAAGGCTGAATGATACAGTGATAAAGACGCCCATCTCCGGCGCAGTTGTATTTAAGGCGTTAGAAAAAGGTGAGACTGTATCGCCGGGTATTGTTATCCTTACCATTGTGGATTTGAATAATCTCTGGATAAGGATCGATCTGGAGGAGACCATTATAGGTCTTATCAAAACTGGAGGAGATGTCCTGATAAGGGTAGAAGGCATTAAGGGTACAGTCATTAAAGGAAAGGTGTCAGAGATAGGAAGATATGCAGAATTTGCCACACAAAAGGATGTAACACGCGGCAGGCAGGATATAAAGACATTCAGGGTAAGGATAAAACCAGAGGATGCCGCTAACATCCTAAAGCCGGGGATGACGGTGAGTGTTGAGATAGCGATAAAGGGTTAATGAAAATAATCCTCCCACCCCCCTTTGTCAAAGGGGGGTGAGGGATTTTTAGGTGAAATGCAAAGAAAGAATGCCATAGAAGTAAACAATATCATAAAAAAATTTGGGCATGTCACAGCAGTGGATGACATCAGCTTTAATGTGTCTGAAGGCGAGTTCTTTGGCCTTCTTGGCCCGAATGGCGCAGGAAAGACCACACTCATCAGGATCCTCACAACCCTGCTCAGGCCGACATCAGGTAAGGCAATGGTTGCATGCTGTGATGTTGCAAGACAGCCCGCAGCAGTGAGGAGGGAGATTGGCGTTGTGCCTCAGGCAATGACCGCTGACCTTGACCTTACAGGCTATGAGAATATGGATATC
>JACPZJ010000182.1 GCA_016195585.1 Nitrospirota bacterium
ATCAGGATAGGTGGCAATGCCAAAGCTTGCAGAAAGCCTGATTGAAAGGCCCTCGTCTCTTAAAAAGAGGTGTCTTCTTATTGCATTTTGAATCCTCTTTGTAATAGTGTATGTGGTCTTGGCGCCTGTATTTGGCAGGACAACAACAAATTCATCGCCGCCATACCGTGATATTATATCTATATCTCTCAGGGTGTTTATTAATATCTGGGCTATCTCTATCAGCACCCTGCTCCCCATTAGATGCCCGTAATTATCATTAACCAATTTAAAATAATCCATATCAAGAAAAATCAGGGAGACTGAACCGCCAATCTCTTTGCATCTCTTTATTTCAATATCAAGTGTCTGGTCAAGGTATCTGAAATTAAACAGCTTGGTCAGGTCGTCTGTAACTGCAAGCTCTGCTGTCCTCTGGTAAAGCATGGAGCGCTCAATTGCAATTGCAGCATGATCAATCAGCTTGAGCATGAGATCCAATTCCTTCTGGTCAAAGCTGCTGCCGCCTATCTTGTTTATCAGCTCAAGGACGCCGAGTGTCTTGTTCTTGCTGATAATCGGGACGCATAATATGGATTTTGTCCTGAATTTTGTCTTCTTATCAACCCCTGAGAAGAACCTCTTATCCTTTGATACATCAGGGACTATAAGAGGCATACCCTTTTTTGCAACCCATCCTGCAATACCCTCACCCACCTTCAATCTGATATTTTTGATCTTGCCTGTCTTTTCACCCTTTACAAGTTCAAAATAAAGCTCATTGGTCTTTTCATCAATAAGCAGTATTGACCATGCCTCTGACCTTACCAGTTTCTGGGCGTTGTCCATTATAATCTTTAATATCTCCTTGAACTCAAGGGTGGATGTAAGGGCCTTGCCAACCTCTATAAAGAAAGAGAGCTCTCTGTCCTTCTGTTTTAAGGATTCTCTCAATTCCCTGTTTTCTTCTTTGATTTTGTCTAATCTATCCGCTTCATTCATATCTGCCTTTTATTTTCCGCAGCACTTCTTATATTTTTTGCCGCTGCCGCATGGACAGGGGTCGTTCCTCCCCGCTTTATTCTCTTTATGGGCAGGCGCTGGTTTAGATGCCTCTGCATCTCCATGGCTGAATTGCATCCTCTGGCGCTTTGGCATCTGCAACATTTGTGTAGGGGCGCCCTCTTTTACAGGCTGTATTTTCATAAAACGTTCAACAGCCTCACCCTTTACCCTGTCCAACATATCTGCAAACATTTCAAACCCCTCTTTTTTATACTCTACGAGAGGGTCTTTCTGGCCGTAGCCTCTCAGTCCTATGCCTTCCTTCAGATAATCCATGCTGAGGAGGTGGTCCTTCCACTGGGTATCAATTACCTGAAGCATAATTACCCTTGAAATATGTTTTTCCAGGCCATCCCCAAACTCCCTCTCCTTATGCTCATAATGCTTCTTAACGCTTTTTAATAAGGCATCCCTGATCTCATCGTCATTTCTCATTCCATCAAGTTTTATATCAATAGCGAATTGCCTTGTAACCGCATCCTCAAGCCCCTTTAAATTCCATTCCTCAGGATGGACATTTTTGCTGCAATACCCTGCCATAAAATTATCCAGAATATCCTCAACCATGGCAAAGAATGTTTCCTTTGGGTCATCCCCTGATAAAACCTGCCGCCTGAGATCATATACAACCTCACGCTGTTTATTCATAACATCGTCATACTCAATGAGGTGTTTTCTTATCTCAAAGTTGTGCGCCTCTACCTTTTTCTGCGCATTCTCAATAGCCCTTGTGACCATGCCATGCTCAATAGGCACACCCTCCTCCATGCCGAGCCTATCCATTATCCTTGCAATCCTGTCTGAGCCGAATATCCTTAACAGGTCGTCTTCCAGAGAGAGATAAAACCTTGATGACCCGGGATCTCCCTGCCTGCCTGAGCGGCCGCGGAGCTGGTTATCTATTCTCCTTGCCTCATGTCTTTCAGTGCCTATAATATGAAGGCCACTGGCTGCTACAACCTCTTCTTTTTCTTTCTCGCAGTTTCTTTTTATCTCAGCATAAATCCTTTCCCTCTCAGCATCAGATAATTCAGGGTTCTTTTCTAATTCCCTTCTCGTCAGAAAATCAGGATTTCCGCCTAAAAGGATATCCGTTCCCCTGCCTGCCATATTTGTTGCAATGGTAACAGCGCCCTTGCTGCCTGCCTGCGCAATTATCTCTGCCTCTTTTTCGTGATACTTTGCATTCAGGACAGAATGTTTAACCCCGTTCCTCCGCAGCATATCACTAAGCCTTTCAGATTTTTCAATAGAGATGGTGCCAACAAGCACAGGCTGGCCATTCTTGTTAAGCTCTACTATCTCTTCCATGATTGCATTAAACTTCTCTTTCTCGGTCTTATAGACAACATCAGGATTATCAGCCCTTATCATGGATTTATTTGGAGGGATAACCATCACATCCAAGTTATATATCTTATTAAACTCTGCTGCCTCTGTATCTGCAGTGCCTGTCATGCCTGCTAATTTGTTATACAATCTAAAATAATTCTGGAATGTAATAGTAGCGAGGGTCTGGTTTTCATTTGCTATCTCCACGCCCTCCCTTGCCTCAATGGCCTGATGCAGGCCGTCGCTCCACCGCCTCCCCGGCATCAGCCTGCCTGTAAATTCGTCTACTATAATTACCTCACCGTCCTTAACCACATAATCCACATCCGCTTTAAAGAGTGTATGCGCCCTTAATGCCTGAATCACATGGTGAACAATCTCCATGTTAGATATATCATATAGATTAGTCAGGCCGAGCAACTGCTCAACCTTTTCATTCCCGGCATCTGTAAGTGTCGCTGTCTTTGTCTTCTCCTCTATTGTAAAATCCGTCCCTGAGTTTAATCTCGGTATTATCTTGTCAATCTTGTAATACTTATCAGTAGACTCCTCTGTTGGGCCTGATATAATTAATGGCGTCCTTGCCTCATCAATCAGGATGCTGTCAACCTCGTCAACAATGGCATAATTCTGCTCCCTCTGGACATAATCCTTGATATCAAACTTCATATTATCCCTGAGATAATCAAAGCCGAACTCATTATTCGTACCGTATGTTATATCAGCAAGATATGCCTCTTGTCTTGTGCAGGGCCTTAGGCATTGCAGCCTCTTATCGCCTGCCTCGTATGCCGGGTCATAAAGAAAGGACTCATCATGCTGAATAGCGCCAATAGAAAGGCCGAGAAAATGATATAGAGGGCCCATCCACTGCGTATCCCTCTTTGCCAGATAATCATTAACAGTTACTACATGAACCCCCTTTCCCAAATCATCAACAGTCTCCCCTGAGGATATCCTCTGCTTAAACTCTGCTGTCTTGGCCTTTAATTGCTCATCGGTCAGCGCTGATATTTCAGGCTCAATGGCGCTGATCCTCTCCATCATAGGCTGAATCCTTTTCAGCTCCCTGTCATTTTTTGTTCCTATTACCTTTTTGATTAGTGTACCTATCATTGTCTCTATATTCCTCTCATAAATTCATTATGGTTTTCAATACATTTTTTATTATACCATAAACAAAAAGACAAAAAAAGCCTGTTAATTATACTATTCATTTAGCAGGCTTCTGATGCTAATAATATTCTTCTTTGCTG
The DNA here is from genome assembly GCA_016195585.1 of Nitrospirota bacterium. GTDB lineage: Bacteria > Nitrospirota > CAKKRA01 > 9FT-COMBO-42-15 > 9FT-COMBO-42-15 > JACPZJ01. Next base: position 3,633 of record JACPZJ010000182.1, read on the forward strand.
TATGGACTTAAAGAGGGTTATATGGGTATATATAATGGTTGTATGAAGCTGCTTGTGGCCAGATTTCTGAATTGTTCAATTACTAATAAGTTCATAAGTAAGAAGACATATTCTCTTATTGTCATTCCTGCGTGCCTTTGGCAGGAATCAAATATTTACAAAGATATAGTAAAATTCATCAGATAACGTCAAGCCATTTTTTTCATTGACTACACAATCAAATTTATGCTAATTTTACAATGCCGTTCAGATAATAACTGGTTAAGGCAAAAAGAAAGACATAATGAAAATAAGTATGTCGAGCCTCATATTATTCCTTTCCCTGCTTACCATATTTCCATGTTCGAATGTCCTTGCGGGAAAACGACTTACTGAACAGCAAGCTCTGGATATTTTGGTGGCACAAATTCAAAAAGATAAACTCTATGACAGTTGGACCACCTTATCCTGTCTCCTTTTTTTTACCGAGGAGAAGACAAAGGATCATTTCGACTTTGCAATACGTGAAAAACATGGTGGGCAGTGTGCGGGTGATCCAAATACATCACCAATAGTAGATCGTTTCAGAGTAGATCGTTTGACTAAAAATATTCAATGGTATGAACCGGTAGAGGGGGAGTTTCTGCCTTACAGAGTTGTGCTGAAAGCAAGGTTGAAAAAATAATAAAGTGATGCCTTAACAAGGCAATTCAGCCGACTCGTTACACTCGCGGCTGATTTTTACGGTTCAACATATATTAATAATTGGGGTCGGGGGTCTTTATTCCTGATGCTATCCGTTTCAAATGCAGGACTCAAACGGAAACCGGGGCAGTCCGTCCTGACAACTCTGCCATCAGATCTTTTACTGAAAGAATCCGGTCAATCCTGTATGCGTTTGTTCCCACAGTATAGATAGGCTCTTCCTTATCCGGATTGTAGCCCGCAGAACTCAGCATCCCGTTGCATATACAGAAATGGCGCTCGTTGCTCTTTTTTGCAGGACATATGCTGAAATTGCCTTCTTTGTCCTTCATAAGCACATAACCTTTGTCGCATTTGGGTTTTCTCAACTTCTGCAGGGCAGAGACATACATGGGCGACTGCTTTATAATCCTAAACGGCAAGCCGCATGGAGAGCCCGGATCGTAGGCAACAATAATATCCTCTTCCGTGGCATTTACAACCGCCTGTTTAAATTTGACAGTAGCGCTGCTCTCCTCTGTAGCGAGGAATCGGGTTCCCATCTGCACACCATCAGCCCCCATTTTCAGGAATCTGACGATGTCTTCATG
>JACPZJ010000178.1 GCA_016195585.1 Nitrospirota bacterium
CATTAATTAACTAACGACTTAATACTTACGACTGTCTATTTTATATGACAGGTTGTGCACAATGCGCTGGCAGCATTAGACTTTCTTAAGAATGTTGCATAATCCCTGCCATTTGGCGCAAGCTGGTTGGCAGGCGTGCCAAATTCCGCTGTTGTTCCATGCGGGTTGTGGCAAGATGCGCACTCTACCATGAATACTCCGCCTGTTGGATATAACTTTACCTCATTATCATCTGCCCTGGTGTTAGCGGTCTCCTCAAACCATAAAGCAGTTGAGGAAGAACCACCCGGTATATTAAATTGTGGGTCAAGTGTTGTTCCGCCATAATTTGCATATCTTATTGATATTGGATGGTCGTCAGAAAGGTTCTGTGTAAGGTTTGTTATCCATCTATTCCCTGCCCCTTCTGGCATTGTGTTGTCAGTAGGAGAGTTTGGGAGACCATTAAATGTCCAGCCCTGGCTTGTTGGTGTGGTGCTAAAATTGCCGGAGCCTGGTGCATTCCTTATTGCATCTAATGCAATTGTGCCATCATGGCAGGATAGACAAGCTAAAGAAATACCGCCAGGCTGACCTGTTGGTGCATCCATGGTTGTGCTGGTATATGGTGTATAAGTACCTGCTGTTGCCAATGCCCTGTTCCAGAGGGGTGCATCTGTTGTACCACCGTGAGGCGTATGGCAAAATACGCAGACTTCTGAGGTTCCACTGGTATAAACATCTGCATATGGTGTGCTCTCTGCTACCTCAACATGGCTGGAGCTCAGATTGTGCCTGCTCATTGTAATCATTGCATAGGCAGATGATGCATAGAGCATGCTGAAAAGCACTGTTAATAATAAAAACCTTCTCATAATCTTCTCCTCCTTACTTTCCTTTAAAATTTGTTTTATATTCCCCAATCCTTAAATTAGTCTCTTTCTTCGTATTACAATCTTACTGAATTATACTTGCAATTTTTATACCTTGTTACATATATCTCTAACTGCTTGTTTTTACTACATAAGATTTCCTTTCACCACCTCCCTCTTTATATTTGTTACCATTTGGTAGCCATATATAGCGCCATTTATATTACTTATCTAATTGAAAATATTAAAAATTCCTTTTCTCTCGCCATCAAAAACCCCACCTGCTACTATTTAGTAGCAAGCTACTTCTCTCCACCTAAAAATCCTTTTCCATTCGTCATTCCGTGCTTGACACGGAATCCATTTTTTTATCTTCTGGATTCCTGCCTTCGCAGAAATGACATTTTATTTCATTTGTGCGGTGACTTATCAGCATGAATGTTTCATTTACCATCTACCCTACCCATACGCTCAATTCTTCCCTGCTGCCTTTACCTTTTGTGCATTATATTTTTCACCCATATACTGATATATATTTATCCGCCTGTTATACTGGTCTGCCACATATATCTTATCATCCTCGTCTATAAACATCCCTGCAGGAAGCCACAGCTCCCCTGCCTTATTTCCCATATTTGCAAAAAACAGGAGGATTCTCCCTTCCTGATCAAATATCTGGATATTATTAAAGGCCGCATCAACCACATATATATGGCCTTCGCTGTCTAATGCTATGCCTTTTGGCTTTGAAAACTGGCCGTATGATGTACCCACCTCGCCAAACTTCTTTATGAACTTCCCGTCTGCATCAAATATCTGCACGCGAAAGTTCATTGTATCCATTATATATACCTTATCATCTTTTTTATCAATAAAAATATTGGTCGGATAATTGAACTCGCCATCATTTGTTCCCCTTTTGCCTATTTCAAAGAGCTTATCGCCTTTAGCATTAAATACAAAAATCTTATTGAGCTTTGTGTCTACCACATAAAGCCTGTCAAGCTTTTCATTTAATGCTATACCAACAGGCTGCTCTAAATCCCCCTTTTTGCCGATTCCAAGAATGAATTTTGTGTCTTTATCGTATACAACAACCCTGTTCTGCACCGTGTCTGTTACAAATATCCTGCCTGTGCTGTCTGTTGTTATGCCTGCTGGTTTTGTTAATACCCCGCTTCCCTCGTTTCCAAGTATGACAAACTTGTTTGCAACATAATCAAAGATAAGAACCTTACCTAATCCTGTGTCTGCTACATATACCCTGCCGTCTTTATCTACATGGATGCCATAAGGTTTTCTTAGACCCTCAATCACATCCGCGCCAAGCACTGCTGTCTTTAGTGTTTTGCCAATACTTTCCTTCTCTATATCCCTGGAGGTTGAGAGTGTGCCTATATATCTTATTTTTGGTTCATCCGGCGGCAGAGGCCAGACTAATTCTCCCTCTGTCTTTATTCCAGCACAACCGCTTACGAGCAATAAAGATATTGCTGTTATTAAATTTTTATAAATCCCTCCTTGATACATTTTATGAATTATATTATAACTAAAACCATCTTGCAACTTAAATCTCAAGACTTACGCATGCCCTTTTATTTTATATGGCATGTAGTGCATAATGCGCTGCTGCTATTAGATTTCCTTAAAAATGTCGGATACAGATTTACACCATCAGATGAAAGCGTTCCGTGCGGATTATGGCACGATGCGCATTGTACTTTATATCCGCTTGCGCCATCGCTATAAAGTTTTATCTCATTATCATCAGCCCTGTTTGCCATTCCTCCTGTTTCAAACCACGCAACCCTTCCATTGCTGTTTGTTGGTTGATTAAACATTGGATCCTGTGCAGGTGTTGGATAGTTCATTGAAATAGGGTGCTGGTTGCTTAGGTTCTGAGTAAAAGCTGCAACTTCATATGCAGGCGCAATACCGCTACCTTGAAAATGGCAAAGTAGACAACTACCAGTCGCAGATGTTGTCTGCCCTGATTGAGCTAAGCCAAAGTGATTACCTGCTGTATTAGGACCCCAATCAGTAGAGCCACCTGGCGTATAGTAGCCTGAGCCTGGCTTATTTATAATAGAGTCTACTGCTATTGTTCCATCATGGCATGATAGACATGCCAATGATATGCCATCTGGCTGTCCTACGATTGTATCCATTGTAGTGCTTGAATAAGGGGTGTAATTTCCTGTTGCAGGCAATGTCCTGTTCCATAGCGGGGCGTTTGTGGCAGCGCCATGGGGTGTATGGCAGTACACACAAACTTCACCATAATCATTATACAAAGTGCCTTTTACACCGAGCATTAAGGCATTAGCATATGGCACCATAAGATTGTGCCGTGTATCCGTAATACCACCTCTATTTGTAACTGGAGCTGATATTGCCTGAGATGCTAATAGACCAATTGATGCGAAGCTTATTGATATTGCAAGTAAAAACCTTTTCATGTTCTATCCCTCCGTAAGCGATAATTTTTACCTACACATCCCCTACTTTTACTGCTTGTCTATATTATTTTTCTGGCACAACAAATATCACATTTTTTTAAGCATGTCAAGTAATAAATTTAATTTATTAATATTGTTATAAAAATTTATTATATGCCTTATTTAATATGACAAGTCATGCAAAGTGCGCTGTCCTTCTTGGATGTCCTTAAAAACGGGTCTCTTCCCTCTAAATTCTGCTCATCAGGGTTGTGCGGGTCATGGCATGAAGCGCACTGAACCTTGCCGCTAAATAATCTTATTCCATTTGGAAATATGCCTGTCCCTGGCGGTATATTGAACTTCGGGTCCTGGAATACTGTTGGATAGCTCATTGAAACAGGATGGTCATCTGATAGATTTTTTGTAAGATACTTAATTGTTGCATCATGCGCGCCATATAATCCTGCAAGCTCGCCTTGAGGGGTATGGCACTTGCCGCAGCTATCACCTGATGTCTCAGTGCTCATCCTGTAATGAACGCCTGTATCCACCCATCCTGTATTAGGCGTATTAATAATTGAATCCACAGCAACTGTGCCGTCATGGCAGGAAAGACATGCAAGGGAAACGCCGTCAGGCGCGCTTGGCATGCTTACATCAATAGTTGTGCTTCTGTACATGCTGTAGCCAGAAGCGCTTGGTAGTGCGTGATTCCATAGTGGAGCTACATCACTTGAGCCATGAGGTGTATGGCAGTACACGCATACCTCGCCGTAATCATTATAAGTTACGCCATTCATTGCGCCAACACCGCCCTTTGCAATTGCCCTCTGGCTAAGATACGATAAATCATGCTTGGAACGAAGGATTGTGCCGCTTTGTCCTGGTATTGCCTTGAAGATCAGGTATATTGCTAAGAATAAGAGGATGTAGAATATTATATTCTCAATGAAGCTTAGGTACTTCATTACGAGATACCTCTCCCCCCTGTAATTCATAACACAGTTATTATAGTATTTATTTCTGCCATGTCAAGGATGAAAAATCTTTAATAATTATTAATAGCAAATACTATGCCATTGCAAATAAGAAATATTATAAAAACCATTTTTACCTTGAATAGATTAAAAAATCAATGAGTTATATCTCTTTAAATAGTCATAATAGTGTTACCTTCAAAGAATCTTCTAATTTATAGACACAGAATTGTAACCATCTGGTAGCAGTCCATCTCTTGCATCCTTCTGTAGTAAAACCTTTACAAACTTATCTTAAAAATGAACATTTTTGTTCAAAAAAACAATCTAAAAAATAGCAAGTAATTGAAAAATAAAGGCATTGCTTTTGGTATAGATATTGCTTATCTCAATATTGCATATCTCAATATTGTTACATAGCATTATTCCATTAATCACTACTACAGAATTACAGAAACAGTATAAGTGTTGTAATTAAATCAGCCTATTGAAAAACTCTAAAATAATCATAAGTGTCATTCTCGCATGTTTTAGCGGGAATCCAGTTCTTGTAAATTCAATAAGTTCTTGATTCCGCATCAAGTGCGGAATGACAATAATAAAACAGCAACATAATAACACAAGGAGGGACGCATTATGAAAAGCAAAGGATTGTTAGGGATGTTGTTTTCTTTTTTTGTTGCGGTAACCATTATTTTTGCACCAGCAGCACATGCAATTGTATTAAGCGGCATTCCATACGCTTGGGGACAAGGCAGCTATGGTCAGATCGGTGATGGAACGTCATTCAACAGGTACACACCTGTTCAAGTTAGTGGACTAACAGGAGTAATAGCTATTAAAGGGGGAGGGTTTCACACAGTTGCCCTAAAGAATGACGGTAATGTCTGGACATGGGGAGCAAATTGGTGGGGACAGCTTGGTGATGGAACAACGACCGATAGATATACCCCTGTTCAGGTTAGTGGGCTAACAGGTATAATAGCCATTGCAGGGGGAGGTGAACATACCATTGTCTTAAAGAATGATGGTACGATCTGGGGATGGGGACGAAATCAGTTTGGCGAGCTCGGCGATGGAACAACAACCAATAGAGCCACCCCTGTTCAGGTTAGTGGACTAACAGGTATAATAGCCATTGCAGGGGGATATTGGCATACCATCGCCCTTAGAAATGATGGTACAGTTTGGGTATGGGGACGGAATCAGTTTGGCGAAATTGGTGATGGAACTTTCAATAATATTAGGCCTACCCCTGTTCAGGTTAGTGGGCTAACAGGTGTGGTAGCCATTGCAGGGGGAGGCGTACATACCATTGTCCTTAAAAATGACGGCACAGTCTGGGCATGGGGGAATAATGAGTTTGGCCAACTTGGTAATGGAACAATATCATATTATAACCCAACTCCTGTTCAGGTCAGTGGGCTTGTAGGCGTAACTGCTATTGCTGGTGGTGAAGGTTATCATACAATTGCCTTAAGAAATGATGGAACAGTTTGGGCTTGGGGTAAAAATGACTATGGTCAGCTTGGTGATGGAACAACGACCCATAGAAATATCCCTATCCATGTCAGTGGACTTACAAGCATAGAAGCTATTGCTGGTGGGGGAAATCATACTATTGCTTTAAAGAATGACGGAACTGTCTGGGCATGGGGACAGAATAATGACTGGGGCCAGCTTGGAGACGGAACAGTGGTCAATAGATATACTCCTGTTCAGGTTAGCGGGCTTACAGGAGTAGTAGCTATTGACGCTGGTTTTTATCATACTCTCGCTATTAAACACCCGTGCCCTTAGATAAGAGCCTCTATCATTGCCTTCCGTTGGTAGGGGCGTAATATATTACGCCCCTACCAAATATCATCTTTTAATTAATCGATCATTGTATAAAAAGTCTTCAACCTGCCCTGTTTATATTTAACGATTAAATAAATCAATTAACAAAAATAATATTGACAATGTAAGCTCTTTTTCAGTAATATTAATGAAATTTAATATTATTTGTAACAGGAGGAAGAAAATTTAATGAAAAGAAATCTGGTAATTGTTCTTATTGCCATTGGTGTGGCTGCAGGTATCGGCATCGGGCTGTATGTTGGTAAAGAAGGAGAAAAGGTCTCTAAGGGGGCAATAAAGGACGTTCAGCAGTTTGGTGTCGGGCCGACAAGAAATGTAAAGGCGCTTTTGGCAGAAGACCCTGTCCTATATGTTGGGACATCGCAGGGCATTGTAAGATACAATACGCAGGATGGACAGCATATGGTGTTTGATAATAAAAACTCAGGGCTCGTCAGCAACGGGATTTTTTATCTAACAAAGATTGATAACAAGCTGTGGGTTGGCACATACGGCGGCGGCCTGTCTATCTTTGATGGCGAAAAATGGAAAACCTATAACATTCCTCAGGGACTGGCTGATGCCTTTGTGTACGGCGCTGCCAAGGCGCCTAATGGCGATATCTGGATTGCCACATGGTCGGGCGCAAATCAGATTATTGGCGGTAAACTTGACGATCCAAAGGCATGGAAAACATATACGGTAAAGAATACTAATGGCGGCCTTCCCAATGACTGGGTTTATAGTGTTATTGTTGATCCCAAAGGAAATGTCTGGTTTGGCACAGAAGGCGGCCTTGCCTTTTATGACGGCTCTAAATGGAAGAATTGGAATCATAAAGACGGATTAGGCGCCCCTTATGAAAAGGTGAAGGACACACTGACAAAGGATACAGACCCCGCCACACTTTCCAAACACCACGCAAGACAAAAGGTAGAAATGGGGCTGGAGAAGATGCAGGCGCCTTATAATCCCAACTATATTGTCTCCATGCTGCTGGATTCAAAGGGACGGATCTGGTGCGGCACATGGGGAGGCGGACTCTCTGTTTTTGAAAATGGCAAATTTAAAACATATACCACAAGCGAGGGTTTAATTGGAAACTATGTCCCGATGCTTAAAGAAGGGCCTGACGGAGCTATCTGGATAGGCCAGAATAAAGGCCTTTCCAAATTAAAAGAAGGGATGTTTGGGAGCAAGTTTATTAATTACACGAAAGAAGGCGGCCTTTACGGCGATATTGTTTTCTCAATGGCTTTTATGCAAAATGGTTCAGTTTGGGTAGGAAGCTTTGGCGGCGCAAGCAATTTCACTAAAGGAATAAAGTAGCTGTAAGGGCGAACGGTTGTTCGCCCTGCTTCATTTTTCTTTTCTAAAAATTATATTAATTTCCTCGTGCCTTTCCTTTACTAAATGGCATGTAATGCAGGAGGTTTCAAAAATCCCTTTTCCAATCTTTAACTCTTCTGTAAGAGAGTCGTCCTCTCCCTCATAAAGGAAATATTTGATTGCCTTAGGATATTTTTTTTCAAAGTCATACCACTGATTCTCAGGGGAATGATAATTGATGTTTTTAAATTTCTTCTCAATGAAGGCATAACGAATAAAGGCAACAACACTTTCTATCTCCTCATCCGTTAATATCTCGCGAAAGGACTCCATTGCTGTCCCTTGCCTTCCATTAAAAAAAAAAAAAAACATGCGGCGGTTATCAATCCCTTTCATCTCAGCAGGGTCTGTAAAATTTCTTGGCCTCGGGGCAAGGACATTAGCAGCGAGGGTCTTGCCATCTCCGGCATAGGCATGGCAAATGTAGCAGCGGAAATTATAAATCTCCCTGCCCTTAGCAATCTTAGGCTGGATTTGTGCAGAGGGAAATACTATTTTTTTTTCTCTGGCTTGGCATCAATCTTCATAAAGGCGGCGCGAATATAATCAACAATCAATTCAATCTCATCTTTTAAGAGCTGTGTCTTAAAGGGCTGCATGGCTGTTCCTTCACGGCCATTGGTTATGGATTGTATCATCCGCTTTCTTGTTAAGGTCTTGATTACCTTTGGGTCTGTAAAATTCTGCGGTTTTGGATTCAGGTCTTCAGAAACCCATGTCTTGCCATCACCTTTATCACCATGGCAAACAGCGCAGTTGGAATCATAAAGTTTCTCCCCCTTCTTAAGGGGGGTAAGCTCCTCTGCGTGGGATGGCAGCAGATTGATTGCTGTCAGCAATAAAAAAATAAATAAAAAAACCAGAAATCTTTTAAACATGATTTTGAATATTAACAGGATATTGTTTTATTGTCAAGAGGGGAAAACTGTAACCATCTGGTAACAATCTTCTTTTTAAAAATTTTTCAATTGACACTAAGAATCTTGTATGCTAAAAAAGTAGCCTCTACTCAGATAGAATCTTAAACAAATCTCTAAGATAAAGGGGGAAGGTTAATATGAAACACTTCAGGCTTTTAATGGTAGCAGTAATCCCGTTTCTTGTAGTTGCCGGCATTGTGTTGATTGGTCTTACACCCAAGGTAGATGCAGAATATGCCGATATAATAATCAACAAGCAGGCAGAGAAGCAGGGGATGCAGCCAGTAATGTTTCCGCACTGGTTCCACAGGATCAGATTCAAATGCAAGGTGTGCCATGAGGATATCTTTATAATGAAAAAGGGGTCAAATGATATTAATATGTCCTCTATCATAAAGGGCAACCACTGTGGAAAATGCCACAATGGCAAGATTGCATGGGCGCCGCTTACATGCGGCCGCTGCCATTCAGTGGGCGGTAACCCGGACGGCCTGCTGACAACAGCGCCGGCAGCGCCAAAGTAGGGTTGCTTAAAACAGGTTGCTATCTTTGCAGGGCAAGGCTGTAGGGGCGTGGTAACCCCGCCCCTACTTAAGCAACCCTGTGAAGGGTTGCCCTACAATTTAATTAAACTAAAACCAAGTTCTGGAGGGATAAACTATGAAAATGACCACTCTTAAAAATATATCAGGGATTGCAATAGCTGTTATTTTTGTTTTTGCAATAAACAGTTGCGCCGCGCAGCAGAAGGCAAAGGCGCCAGAGGCAAAAGAGGCAAAAAAAGAGGCCGCGCCTCAGGCTGAACCGCAAAAGGTAGTTGAGAAAAAACCAGCAGAGGCAGCAAAGAAGGATGAAAAGCCGGCAGAAAAGGCGCCCGCAGCAAAGTCGCCCCAGATTGACCCGTCACAGGCAATATTCCTTGACAGCACAGGGCATGTTGCAGGGACAGGGGATCCAACAAAGGTAGTTGGCGCAGCAGAAAAGGCAGGCATGGCAGCGCATCCTATGGCTCTTGAACTTGCAAATCTTCCTAAAGATAAATACGGTTTGATTGACTGGGCGGCTATTGTTAAAGAGGGAAAAATAAAGCCTTGGGAGTCATTAGACCCCAATGTGCCTGCAGCGCCGCCCTTCCCAATGGATGTTGTCATCAAAACAAAGAGCATGTCAATGGAGGATGTGGTATTCCCGCATTATATTCATACATACTGGTTTAACTGTACAAACTGTCATCCTGCAATCTTTAACATGAAGGCAGGGGGGAATCCTGATATGACAATGGCAAAGATTGCAGCAGGCCAGTACTGCGGCAGATGCCATGACAGGGTGGCATTTCCACTTACAGACTGCCAGCGCTGCCATGTGAGGCCAAAGGGAGCGAAATAATATAGGATGATTATGAAATTTTTAACGACACTTTTCTTTTTAGTCATACTTCTTTCTTCCCTGTATTATGCAGCCTATGCGCAGAAACCAGCGGAAGAGAAGATGATTTTTAACAGGTATGCGGAAAAGTATGATATGAAGCCTGTGGTTTTCACCCATGAGCTTCACAGCAAACGAAATAAATGTGATGTGTGCCACGATGCAATATTTGTCAAGAAGAAGGGCGTCAATGACATAAATATGAACAAAAATTCCAAAGGACAATACTGCGGCAAGTGTCATGACGGAAAGACAGCATACCCGCTGCTTAAATGTGAGAGGTGTCATTCAGGTGAAATGACAAAAAAATAGGGGTTCAAAATTTTGAACCCCTACACCCCAAAGCGTGGGACAAATAAATAATGTGGTATATATGAATTATGTTTCAAAATTGATTATCACGTCTTTTCTCCTTCTTACAATACCACTGATGCTTACAAGCTGCACAAAAAAAGAATTGGTTTTTAAAACAGTGGAAAATCAGCCTCAGGCCTTTTCGTATCTGCCCCGCACAGAGGATGGCTTTATAGACTGGGTTGCTGCAATAAACAACGGGACAATCAAGCCAAGAGATTCAATTGACCCAAAGGCAGCGCCGCAATCACGGCCAATGGACATGGATGTCATATTTTATACAAAAGGCGCTATGCCTGATGTTGTTTATCCTCATTATCAGCACACACAATGGCTTGACTGCAGAAACTGCCACCCAAAGATATTCAAGGCGCAGAAGGGGAGTAATGGCGTAACCATGGCCCAGATATTTGCAGGCGAGTTCTGCGGTAGGTGTCACGGTACTGTTGCCTTTCCGCTTCAATACTGCAACCGCTGCCATGTAAAGCCTAAATAGGACAATGATTAATCTCCAATGATAAGAAAATCACTACTCTTAAAGATCTTTGATGCCGCATATATCCAGAGGTGGAATGATAAGGTGCGGCCTATGGAATTAGCCGAGCTTGATAAACAGGCCCACAAGATGGTCATTGCCTATTTCCTCGGCAAGTTTGAGGAAAAGAGAGGAGACTTCAACTGGATAGAGATTATTGAAGGGGGGCTCTTTGAGCTCTTGCAGAGGATTGTTATCACTGACCTGAAACCGCCGATTTTTTATAAGATAAAAGAGAACCCTGCTAAATACAGGCAGTTGAATGAATGGGTATTCAATCAGCTTGAGCCTATCCTTCTGCCTCTGGGCAGGGAATTTTACAAAAGGTTCCAAAACTACTTTACAAATGATTCAAAGGGCATTAACAGAAGGATACTGGGCGCAGCCCATTTTTATGCAACGAAATGGGAATTTGATATCATAGAAAGGGCAAATCCGAATGGCTATGAGATTGATTCCATAAAACAGGGCCTGCAGGAAAGGCAGGAGGAGTATTATGATCTTAAAGGAATGGAGCAATTAATAAAACACGCAAAATACAGGAACTTCCTTGACCTCTGCGGACAGTTGAGATTTCAGATCCGCTGGGCAAACCTTCACAGAATACCAAAGACCTCTGTTATGGGACACTCACTGTTTGTTGCAATACTGGCCTATCTGTTTTCACTTGAAATAACTGCATGTGAAAAAAGGCGGGTTAATAATTACTTTACAGGCCTCTTTCATGACCTTCCCGAGGTGCTGACACGGGATATAATATCACCTGTAAAACGCTCTGTGGAGGGACTGCTTGATCTGCTGAAGGAATATGAGAGAGAGGAGATGGAAAAGGAGGTCTATGAATTAATCCCTGAATCGTGGCATCCTGAAATAAGAATGTTTACAGAAAATGAATTTGACAGCCTTGCTGCCATAGATGGAAGGATGAAAAAGACTACAAGCAGTGAGATTAATGATAAATACAATGATGACATTTATAACCCGAGGGATGGTGAGATCGTCAAGGCTGCGGATGAGCTTGCTGCATTTATAGAGGCGTCAGTGGCAATACGAAACGGAAGCCACAGCCCTGAACTCCTTGAGGCAAAGCTTTCAATCAAAAACAGATATGCAAAGCTCAAAGCCGCAGGTATAAACCTCGGCGAGATCTATGCGGATTTTGAGTAGCAGTGGCGGGTATAAAACCCGCCACTGCTACTATCTTATCACCCTGAATGTTATTGGTATCGTTCCGACATACTCTGTTTTGTCCTCATCTGAAACCGAATTAAAACGCCAGTTCTTCAACCACCTGATGGCAATCTCCTCAAGCCTTGAATCTGCCTTACGTAAAGGCACCACATTTACAACAGCGCCGTCAGGCAGGATGGCAAACTCAAGCTCAACGGTGATATTCACTGATGTATCCACAGCAGGCTGGGACGGCCTGAATATGACCCTCCTCTTCCCGGCAGTCCCCTTTATTCCCACTGTCCCGCTTGGGACAGCATCAGCGCCCTTTCCGCCGGGGATTCCTATATTGGCATTCTTCGCCTCTCTGATAGGGGTTGCCCTCGGTATTGGCGCATCAAGGTCCGAACCCCTTTGAGAAAATGACGCCCCTTCTTTAGCGCCTAACCCTGCCTTTGTTGGAATACCAAAGCCTGCCTTGATGTCCCTGACAGGCGCATCATCTACAAGCCCCTTCCCTGTTGACGGCTGGCCGCTTCCCTTTGGTATCTTGACTGCTGGAGGCGGAGGTGTCCCTGCTGGCGCAGAGGGCTCAGGCCTGATAACCGGAAATGGTATTGGCTCAAGATTGTCAACTATTGTAATCTCTGTAATAGTTGGTTCATTTTTCTGCATAAGCAGCAGCGGGGCAAACATTAGTAAAATGACTAAAATAAAATGTAGCGTTGAAGAGACTACAATCTCCTTTGTTATCCTGCTGCCATAATAATCTATTTTAACTGCCCCTGTAGAAAGAAAAACGCTTTTCATCTATTAATCGTCCCCCCAATATCTCTGGCGGCATCGGACGCCTTTTTTACATCTTCCCTATTTTTTGCCTTATCCATTATCATCTGGTATAGCGCAAAGGCTGTCTCTGCCTTCTTTTCTTTTTCGTATATCTCTGCTGTCTTTAACTGTGCCAGAGACGCCCATTTATCTATATCAGGATAAAGATAGTATACCTTCATAAATTCTATCTTTGCATCATCAGCCCTTCCATCTGCAAGGGCGAGTTCGGCAAGCCTGAATTGCGCCTCTGCCGCTATATCATCATCCAAAAGGTCTGCGGCCTTCTGATAGGCACTGGCTGCGGCCCTATTATCTATTTTAGCATAATAGTGTCCGCCTAATGCAAGATATGCAAATGGAACCATCTTGTGCTGCGGGGATTTCTTAATAAATTCATTGTAGGCCCTTATTGCATCATCAGACCTTTTTGATTTTTCATATGATTGGGCAATCTTAAACATAGCCTCGGAGGTATTCGGATTTTCTGAATAGAGGGATATAAAGTCTTTATATTTACCAATTGCCTTTTCATATTCGCCAAGTAAAAAATATGCCTCGGCTATCTTGTAGCGGGCATCGGTTATATATGTACTCTTTGGATATTGTGATAAAAGCTGATTAAAGGATGTAATGGCATTATAAAACTCCTTCACATCAAAGAGAATCCTGCCGATCCTATAAAGGGCAATATCCGCAAACTCGCTGGCCTCAGATATGGCAAGCGCCTTTCTGTATGCAAGGAGCGCCTCGCTCATCTTCTTTTTTGCCTCAAGCTCCTCTGCCATCTGAAATTGCAGGGTGACTGACATTGCTGTCTTAGGATTCCTTTTTACAAAACCCTCCACCCCTGACATTGCAGCCTCGCTGTTGCCGAGCTGTTTGTGCGCGAGGATGGCGCCGTATTCCGCATCCTTTAATTGCAGGCTGTTAGGATGTTTGCTCTTTATGCTGTTATAATATTGCAGCGCCTTTGGATATTCCTTCATGTTGTAGTATGAATCCCCTATCTTAAGCAATGCCTCTGCTGAAAATTTGCTTTCAGGATAGTTTATTATATGGCTGTTAAATTCTGATATGGCCTTCTTATAATCATTCATCCTGAAATATGTCCAGCCGAGGCGGAAGGATGCCTCAGATGCCTCCTTTGATTTTGGAGATGCAGCAGCAATATTCTTAAAGATATTTGCTGCATCCTCAAACTTCTCTACCCTGTACATGGAAAGGCCTGCCTGAAGGGCTATCTCTGTATTCAGCCCGCTCTTTGGGTACTCCTTTAAGAACTGCGCATAGGCATTATAGTACCCCTTAAAATCCTTCATGCTGAGATAAGAGTCGGCGAGGCGGAATAAAACATCTTCCCTGAGCGGGCTTTTTGGATACCTTTCCAAAAATACATCAAATGACTCTGCTGCCTCTTTCCACTTTCCTTTCTTATAATAAACCCATGCCCTTCCGTATTGCACCTTCTCGGCAAGGGGGCTTACATTCGGTATTGCCTGATAATGCGACAGGGCCTCATCATATTTTTCAGCGCCTGTAAGCGATTCAGCTATCATATAGTTTATATCGTCCTTGTATTTTATAAGCGGCCTCTTATTCCTTACAGGCATGAGCTTTTCCAAAACCCTTTTATAATCCTTCATCTGATACAATATGATTGAAGATTTATACGCTGCCGCATTGCCGAGTGCCGGCCTTTCATCATTTTTCTCAGCCTTCTCATAACTTGCCAGCGCCTCCATCAGCCTTCCCTCTTTATAGAGTATCTCGCCGATCATAAACTCTGCAACCGGCACGATCTCCTTTTGAAGTGTATTTTTTGAAATATCCTGAAATATCTTTAACGCAGCCGCCTTGTCCCTGTTTTTGTAATAGTAAATCCCCACCTCCATCTCTATATAATCAGAAAATGCGGTCTGGGGATTAATACCCCTTAACTTTCTCCCTTCCTCCCTTGCCTTATCCATCTTATTTAATGCAATATAAGCAAGGGCGCTCCTGTAAAGCGCCGCCTCTAAATATTGCCTGTCTGTATTAATATTGATGCCCCATGTGATATCCTTGATCCCCTTTATGCTCTCCTTCGTAAAAGAAACGTTGTGAGCCTCCATCCCGACCCCTGCAACCCCGAGGCCGTACATGGCGCTATTTATTATAAGGCTCTCAGGAAAGGGGAATCGGGAAATAAACTGCCTGTATGTAACCTTTTCTGCCAAAAGTTTTTCCACACCGTCAAAAAATATATCTTCCTTCAGGTGCTTTGTTGAAACGGTTGGATAGGTTAATGTCTGAAATATCTTAATAGCATCCTCATATCTTTTAAGCCTCATAAGGCAGTCGCCCACCCAGAACTGGGCAGAGTATGCCAGGCTCATTAAAGGTGACTGCGTGGCCTTTGTAAAATGCTGTATAGCCCTTTTGTAATCACCTTCATTTACATACAGCCAGCCGAGCGAATATTGGGCATAATCCCAGTAATCGGAATTCGGATACTTACTTATTATCTCCTCATAAACATCAATGGCGTCCTTTAGCCTGCCCATTGCATAATTTGACTCGCCAATCCAGTAGGCAGCAGCGGAGACAAGTTCGCTTTCAGGATATTTTTTTATTACCTTCTTAAAGGCATCAACCGCCTTTTTATAATCCTCATTTTTAAAAAAATATAGCCCTGACTTAAATACCGCCTCATCAGCCGGCTCCTCGCCTGTTATCTTCACCAGCAGCAAGGCAACGCTGTTGCCATAGACCCATCCTGTGTCTCTCTCTGATGGCGTCTTCTTTTTTAGCTTCTCCTTTGCCTCAATGTCCGGCGCAGTTTCAGAGTCAGGCGCTTGAACATCCTCTTTTAACCCCTTCATGTCTTTAAAGGGCTGCGCCTTCTCAGGCCTCTTGACAGGCGGCTCCTGAAGCTGCTCCTCAGAGAATATAATGAACTCAGGAAGCCGTACAATAACCTTCCCCTCCTCTGTGTATGCTGGATATACGCTGATTAAAAGTGTATAAACTGTTATGGCAAGAAATAATTTTACGCTTTTCATTTGAAACCTTACTTTGAAATTTTCAATTTTCAATTTGCAATTTTCAATTCTTACTTGCTACTTTTTGCCTTTAATATCCTTACCCTCTCCTCTGCAAAGGATTTTAATTCACCGTCACCAACTATCTCCAGAGCCTTTTGATATGCTGATAAGGCGTCATCCGTCATCTTCAGCCTCTCTTTATTCACCCCTATCTTAACATAGACAAGCGACAGCCATGAAGCATCCTGAATCCCGTAGCCGACTATCTTCTCAAAGGCACTTATAGCGCCCTTATAATTCTCCTTTGCTGCCTCTGATTCCCCCAGCCAATAGCTCGCCTCTGTCTTCATCTCCATAACCTCAGAGGCCTCTGCCTTTTCCAGATGGGGAATGGCCTTTGCGTATTCCTTTCTCTGATAGTATAATTTCCCCAGCTCAAGGTGCGCATCAATAGCTATTCTTTCGTTGGGATAGCCGGCAACTAATCTTTGAAATGTCTTTATGGCGTCATTATTTTTGGAGAATCTAAGATAAATATTCCCGCTCCTGTAAAGCGCCGCAGGGACCAGTTCACTCCTTGGATAAAGAGACGCAAGCTTGTTGAAAGTAAAAAGGGCAGACTTTAGATCATTGCTTCTGTATTCACACCATGCAATCCCGTTCAATGCGTCATCTGATAATGCATGCCCTGAAGAGGATTCAAAGAATTTTTTGTAGTATCCCTTTGCCTCTCTATATCTCTCTAAATTAAATAGCGCCTCCCCTGCCCAGTAATAGGATTCGTTTTTAAATTTACTCTCAGGGAATCTCTCGGAAAACCTTATGAGTTCTTCAGCAGCCTCTTTATGCATCCCCTGTTTTATATATGTCTCTGCAAGGGCAAATATTGCTGCATCTGCATTCTTGTCTATCTCCTTTAATGATGAAAGGCGCTGGAATATATCAATTGCCTCTTTTTTATTATCTAATTTTAGATGAGTATCTCCAAGTTTTATAAGAACCAGTTGTGTCCTTGTGCTCTTGGGATATTTTTCAAGAAATCCTTTTAGCGCCTTTTCTGCCTGCTGGTAGTCCTTTGCCTGAAAATAGGAAACGCCAAGAAGGTGCATTGCCTCTTCTGCCTTATCGCTTTGCGGATATTCAGCAAGGAATCTGTTAAATGCCAGTATAGCAGCATCCCACAGCCTGTCTTCATAGGCGCCAATCCCGACGGTATAGAGTTTCTCTTCAGGGCTTAAGGATTTTCCATAGGCATTTGCACTTATTACTATCGCAAGAGTTAGGGAAACAATAACAGAAAGGAGACCCTTATTTGCTGCTGAAAATACCCCCATTACTCAAACCCCATATACAATACATATACCCGAAACGCCCCCTCCCTGTCAAGGCAAGCTTCTATCGGTAATGCAAAATTGTAACTGTCTGGTAACAAGTTAAAAACAATTTGAAAAATTACTCTATTACTTGTAGTTTTGTTTCATTGCTGAAATGGGGAAGGTAAAATAGGTGGCCTTTTGGATTTGCTTACAACCCTCTGCACTTCCACCTGTGTTGTAAGGATTGATGGTGAAACAACAGAGACAGTCACCTCTCCTGATTCTGCCCCGCAAGTGCCATTAAAAACAGTTGCGTCATCGCCTGTGGCAATAACCTTTTCAAGGCTTACCAGCGGTGTGCCAACCAGCTCAACACCTCGCACAAGTTTTTCCTCTCCTGTTTTAACATCTATCGCATACACAAGAATAGGGGTTGCCTTAAATGCCTGAAAGTTTCCTCCCCTCTCACCGCGGGAGGCCTGAGTATTTGTCTCGCCTGCCCTTATACGCCTTATAATAAGCCCATAAGGCTTTCCCTGTTTTTTTGCCTCTTCTATAAGCATGGTCTTGAGTTTTTGCCATTGAAACTTTTTTTCGGAATCTACTATAAGATTAGCCATCCTTCCCACTGCATGCCCAAAGGATGTTAATGTCCACGGGCCCTGGCTGCGGCCATGTCCATTAGATTGATTAAATCCATTAATGGGGGTTCTTGATAGCAGATAATTTTTAAGGATACCCCTTTCTACCAAAACAACCTTTTGAGCAGCAACACCTTCATCATCATATGCATAATATCCTGTCAGGGTTCTGCCATTAAGGCGATCCATTGTTGGATCATCAATAATACTTAAAAACTCTGGTAAAATTCCTTCGTTAACCTTCCCTTTAAATGTTTGCCCTGACTCCGGCATCCTCTGGCGCTCGCCTTCAAGCCTGTGGCCAAGGGCCTCATGAAAGAATACCCCTGCCACATCCGGGCCAAGGATCGCAGGACCTGTATAGGGCTTGAATTCCTCTGCCTCACGGAGCTTTGTAAGTTCATCTGCAAGGGATTCTGCCTCTGCTATAAAATTCTTGGTGTCCTGAAGCTCTTTTGGGTCACGCACAAAAAAGTACCTGAAGCTGTCCACCTTAGCCCCGTCTACAGCCCTTGTCCATGCATGGATATCAACTGTATAAAAAACCTCTGATGTGCGGAGTATTGCTCCTTCAGTATTTACATAATAATTAACTATAATATCAGCCCTCACTTCCATATACGGCTCCATTATCTCCTTTTTTGAGGCAAGGTGACTTGTAACCTTACGAACTATATCCTTCCACATCTCTTGATCAAAAGATATCTCCTTTATTGGACCCACAAAGACAATGGGGGCATGTCTTGAAAAATCATCCGGTTTTTGTTCTTTATCATTATCAACAGAGGTAGCCTGCAACACCTTCTTTTTCTGATAATCCCCTACTGCACCCTTGTATGCTGTATCGCTCATAAGCCATAGTGTTGCCCTTAATGAAGCCCCGTCACCTTCTATAGGAACCTGCGAAAGGTTCCAATCGCCTTCCCCGAGCATGTCTTCAATGCTCTCAGGGCTAAAGCGTGTGCTAAAAGGAAGGTTTGTATTGTCCAGTTTATAGTCGCCTACACGGACCTGAACGCCGGCGGTTCTATAGGGATGAAAATCGGGATGGATATGGGTAATTGCCCCATATTTCCCGGATACAGAGGCAGTTGCCCTCTCCTGTATCCAGAAACTTATAAAGTATGGCGTAGGCTGCTCAGGAAGTTTCAGACCCTCTTTTGCCCTCTTGATCTCAATCTGCATTGCCTTTAAAAGCGGATCATTTTCAGGTTTTAGCTGCTTATCTCCGCCTATACCTTCTGCAGGGATAAGAATAAAAAATATCCATAACAATATTACATAAATTATCTTCATATTCTCTCCTCATTACTGTCTGTCAGAACTTTAAGCCAAGTTATCTGGAATACCCCAATTATATGGAGTTTTTCCATTCAAGTGGTTTTCCTGCCCAGTAATATACAGAACATATCTAATGTTAATTTTAGCAGAAAAAAGAAAAAAGGCAATGGAGGGGTTAAACTTCCATTCTCTTTATCGTCCCATGCCACCTAAAACTTAAGCCTTTGCCTATCTCTTCTTTTTGGGCGGGGCCTCTGCGAGTTTTAATATTGCTTCATAAGCCCTGTATGCCTCTACTGCCTCTTTCCTGCTTATGGGAACAGGACTGTACTTTGCCTGCTGGAATAAGAGGGTGATCTTGTCTATCTGATTAAAAAGGGTTTTAAATCTTGGCTTGAGGAGTTCCTTATATTCAGAAGGTGAATAATGGGCTGGCCTCGGCAGGCCATTTTTTGCAAAGACCCGCTCCATTTCCATATAGCAGCAAAATATAAATTCCTTTGGATCAGAATCCTTTATCCTCTGCATCCTCCACATTTTGATGTGCGGAGACATGATGTGGTATATCCAATAACTAATCAGAGATAATAATACCAGAAAAACAAATACCTTCCAGCCTTCTTCTGCAAACCAATACCACATATTTATTATTGCCTCTTTTATCGCCTCAATAAATTTATAAATGATGGCCAGCGCCTCCTTAAGAAATGTAAGGATATTGCTTTGCTCAGGGGATATCTGAATAGCAGCCTCTATATACTTCTCAACATACTGAAAAATATCTATAAGCGCAAAGTATCTGCGATTATCCTCTGGCAGAACAAACCCCGGCGTTGGCTCAAAGGATATCCATTCACCATCAATATATGCCTCAACCCAAGCATGGGCATCCAGCCCTCTAACCTCAAAGTAACCTGTAATCGGATTATATTGAGTGGCATTATATCCAGTAACAAGCCTTGATGGAATCCCTGATGACCTCAGCATAACAGACATGGAAGAGGCAAAAAGCTCGCAATGCCCCTCCTTCAGATTAAAAAGAAACTCCTCCACAGGATTCCCCTGCCATTCCCTGAATATGGTATCTAAGGTATATTGATAATTTAACTTAAGATGTTGTTCAATAGCCTTTGCCTTCTGATAGTCGCCATGAATGCCTTCTGTGATTGAATAACTTAATTCCTTGATCCTCCCAGAAAGATCAAATGGAAGCTGGCGGTATCTGTATACTTCATTCAAATACTCTTTGCCGCCGGAGGTATGGTCATCTTCTATTTCCTTCATTTCAGAGGTGATAGAATATATAGTCCCTTTCTTGAGATTCTGGGGAGCCCTGAGAGCGGAATTAACATCCCTTTCAATCACATTACCCGGAAACCATAAGGCGGCCGGCTTATATGCAGAAAAGATAATACTTGATATGTCCTTTTTAATTATATATGTCTGGGATATCCCTCTTTCCTGATAATCCTTTTTAAGGATAAACCTCCCCTTCGGAGAATAGAGCTTTTCTTTTTCAATGTCTGTCTCCACCCAATAGCGTCCGTCAAAAATGTCAAAGGCCTTCCCCCTTGTATAAATGGGCCGATCTGACTGCAGATAGAATACGATCTCATTAGAAAGGAAAAAACTGCCCGGGGCGGCAATATCAAATCTTTTCTGGAAACCTTCATAATCTGCCTTATCATCATAGAGATAAATGCCACCTCTTTCTTCTCCCCTATCCCTTCTGGTTATCCCCGCAGGCCCCCGCTCTTTGCCCCTAACTGCGCCGCCCCTTGCCTCTTTCTCCCATTCTTCATTATTATAAAACCAGCCCCCTCCGGATTGAAAGGCCTGAATCTTTGGTGATGGAAATCTTGGTACAATAAGATAGACAATGATAGAAAGGATAATTGTAACAACAGCTATTCCAACCCCTTTTACAGGCAGATTCATTCTTTTTACTAACATCTCTTTATCCCCGCCTTTTGCGTGAATCAGCCTTTCATCTATATGATCTGCCATAAATGCAAACATGCCTGCAAAGACATAAAAAACAAGATAGAGTATAAAGGAGGTCTCTTTACTTATGCTTGAGGCATAAAGAATAAGTACAAGAGATACAAAGTAGGCAAAATATAGTTCCCTCCTGTTTGTAAGTGTAAAGTTTCTGCCTGCCTGCATAAATATAAGGAAGTTGAGGAATCCCTTTTCAGGGCCGGAGGAGAGAAAGCCGCCTATTAAAACAAGGAGTGATATTCCCATGAAGGCGGCGCTCGCTATTTTTATTATTATTCTTTTTTTCTTTCTATAATACCATCCGCAAATAAGCCCGATGCCATACAGGGTCGGCCAGAATATAATGTTAAAGGTAAAGAAAAATGCGGTTGCATTACTATTAGCCACTGAGAGGACGGCAACCACCAGAAGGAGATATGCGCCTATGTAAACAGCAGGATATTGTATCTGATTCATATTCTAAAAATCTCCTGAAGATTATCACCCTTTGATACAAAATAGACCGGTATCCCTTCACCGATAAGTTCGTCAATAAGAGGATTTTGCCTCTCCATTGATTTCGCTTTATTATCCAAAAAGCTTTCCCTGTTCAGGAATATACATACAGGTCTCATCCTCTTTGCCTTTAACAGGCCGATGCTGTAAAGATATTTATCAGGCTCTCCACTTAGTTGAGAGAATATAAGAACCACTGCCCCGCCATCCCTTAAAAGCTCAGACGACTGATAGATGGCATCAGGATAAGCAATTCCTCCCTCTGCCTTCACCCTTGCGAGGGTCTCAAGCACTGCTGCCAGATGATTAATCCCCCTTGAGGATGAAACAATATGCGGCCTTTCACCATAGCCTATAAGCTGAAAGCTGTGGCCCCTTTCCAAAACATATCTTGCAATTGAGGCAGCAATCTTTACTGCATATTCCAGTGTGGTCTCCTTTCCTGTCCCGATATCAGATTTTTTATGAAGGTCAATAATCAATGTCGCCTCTGTGGAGCTTCTTATCTCAAATTCCTTTACAATCAGCTCGGAGTGCCTTGCAGTAGACAGCCAGTGGATGTGCCTCAGGCTGTCACCCTGCCTGTATTCCCTTGTCCCAAAAAACTCATCGCTCCCGCCGGCTATCATTACAGACTCCACGCCAACCATCGGAGTATTACTTGCCGCAATAAGCGGGAATCTCTCTATATCAAAAACCTGCGGATAGACCAGAAGGGTCTGAATCCCCTCTGGCAGGGGTTTTTCAATAGAGGATATGCCAAGCGGATATGAAGACCTGACAGTAAGCGGGCCGACGGTGTATTCACCGCGCTTATAACAGCTAAGCTTAAATGAGTATTTTCTGTTTTGTCTTTTAGGCAGCCTTGCAATAAATGTCATCGGGCTCCGGGAATCAGGCTCAGCAGCAGGAATGGAATCTACAACCTCAATCATATAGCGGCTCATCCAGCCCTTGTTTTGAACACAGACCTCTACATCCACCTCATCATCCTCAAAGGCTGTAGATGGAATGCTTCGTGTTGCCAGAACATCTCTAAGGGAATATCTCGGCAGGATATGCGCAATTATAAGGGTTGCGGTCAGGAGCGCAAACATGACATAAAGGAGATTGGCAGCCCTGTTCCATGCAATCAGAAAAAAGAGAATGACCAAAATGATGAGAACCGTCTGCTTGGTAAAAAATCTTTTCATATTATTTTTTTACAGGGGCAGGGATACTATTTAATATATCATCAAGGACAGTATCTTCATTTATGCCCCTTAATCTTGACTGGGGTTTCATTATGATACGATGGGCAAGCACGGGTTTTGTAACTAATTTAACAAAAGAGGGCTCAACATAATTTATGCCCTTTAAAAGGGCCATTGCCTGTGATGCCCTCATCAGGCAGAGCGACCCCCTCGGGCTTGCGCCGAGGAGGAGTTCGGGATGTTTACGTGTTGCATCTATGATCTTAACAATATACTGCATTATGGATTTATCAATATAAACCTGAGATACGGCATCCTGCATCGTCCCCAATGCATCCTCTGAAATAACAGGGGAGACCGAATGGATGGGGTGGTCTTTTATCTGCATCTCCATTACCCTGACCTCCTGATCATTAGACGGGTATCCAATCTTGATTCGCATAAAAAAACGATCAAGCTGCGCCTCGGGTAAATGATATGTGCCTTGCAACTCAATTGGGTTCTGGGTAGCAATCACCATAAACACCTTTGGCAGCAGATATGTTGTCCCATCAGCAGTAATCTGATGCTCTTCCATGGATTCAAGCAGGCTTGACTGCGTCCTTGGGGTAGTCCTGTTTATCTCATCAGCAAGAAGGATATTGGTAAATACAGGGCCTGGTCTAAATTCAAATTCGCTATTTTTCTGATTAAATATAGAGACCCCTGTGACATCAGATGGGAGAAGGTCAGGCGTAAACTGGATCCTCTTAAAGCGAAGGGACATGGAGTTTGCCATAGACCTTGCAAGCATTGTCTTGCCGAGCCCCGGCACATCCTCTATCAGCAAATGCCCTCTACAGAGAAGGGTTATTATTGCCAGATCTATAACAGGCCTCTTGCCAACAATTACCTTCTCAATATTATTTGTAAGGATAAGCAGATTGTCCTGAAAATTGGCCATAGGGTGTCCTGTAAACTAATTCTAACAACCAATCACATCCTTGTCAAGATAACTAAGACGTCATCTATAATACTTATTGACTGCTAAGATATTTTTGATTATTCTAATGGTGCAGTTGCGACAATTGGGGGGTAATGGTAATTCATATAAAAAGGGCCTATAACCCGCCGGCAAGAGAGGATGGTTTTCGGATACTGGTAGACCGCTTGTGGCCGCGCGGCATTGCTAAAGATACTGCAAAGATAGGCCTATGGCTTAAAGAGATAGCCCCAAGCAATGAACTGCGAAGGTGGTTTAACCATGACCTTAAAAAATGGGAGGGATTCAAAACGCGCTATTTTAAAGAGCTTGATAAGCTCTCCGATGCTGTGGGGCAATTAGTAAGTCTGGCAAAAGGAGGCACAATAACCCTTGTCTTTGGGGCAAGGGATGAGAATATGAATAACGCTGCTGCCCTGAAAAAATATCTTGAAAAGGGGTATTATAAGAAATAATGAAGAATCTCTGGTATCTCCTTATCTCATTAAGATTAGGCATCTATCTTATTCTTGTCTTTGTGTTTGTGGCTCTAATAGGTTCATTTATCATGCAGGGGAATCCTCTGCTTGATGGGATAAATCAGGAGGTCTTATTTAAATGGTTATATGCCTATGGACTAACAAATATTAAGGCAAGCTGGTGGCTCTTTGCCCTGATATTAATTACATTCCTTCTCGGCATAAATACAGTCCTTTGCAATACAGACAGATTTTTTTCGCTTTTTGCCCTCAGAAAGCGGTTGAGAAAGAGGCTATGGATAGAGTTATCTTCTTATGCAATGCATCTCGGTTTTCTTATTGTTTTGGTCGGACATTTAATAAGCAGCACAACTGGATTTAAGTCAAAGGGGAATATTGCATATCAGGGCGTCCCTCTTAAGGTTCCTTATATGGACTATTACATCAGACTTGATGATCTGAAGGTTGAATATTATCCCAATGGTTATCCTAAAGACTTTGAGAGCAAGCTGACTGTAATAGAAGATGGAAGGGATGTATTAAATAAAGCCGTAATGGTTAACCATCCGCTTTCACATAAGGGCGCATATCTTTATCAGGTAGATTCAGGCGAGGCTGTGTCCGGTGCGAATCTTTTGATTGGCGGGGAAAAGGAAGGCAAGATATACTCACTGGGTTTTGATGAGAAAATAGCCCTCCCGGAGACAGGATATTCTTTGCAAATAGGAAGATTATTCCCTGATTTTGATACAACCTCTGATGGCGAGGCCTATTCAAGAAGCCCGCAATTCAATAATCCTGCGGTTGAACTCCTTTTATATAAGGATGATCAGTTAGTATCCAAAAGCTGGGCCTTTTACAGGGATTTTAAAAGGGAGCCCTTCAGCGGCACAAAGACAAGGGTATTTTTAGTTGGTTTTCCAGCCAAAAAATATGTTATACTTGATGTCCAGAAGGATGAGGGCGCCTTTATAGCTCTTGCAGGCTCTCTGATTTTTTTATCCTCATCATTAATCTATTTTACCTTAAAAAAATATAAATACAGGGAGGTTTAAGGGGTATGAGATTTAAAGGATTTGTTTTACCATTTTTTCTGCTCTTTTCTCTGTTTGCAATACCGTTTTCTGCCCGTGCCGGAATTATCAGTGATGTGGAGACCATAACTAATGACCCTGCGGGGAAAGAGATAAAAACCATTAGAAAATATTTCTCCGATGGCAAGAATATCCGCTATGAAGAAGAGACGAAAGAGGGCAAGGTAATTGAGATACTGAATTATGATACCAAAAAGAAATATGTTGTATATGATGCCCTAAAGGTGTACATCCTTCAGGATCTGACAAAGGAAGAGGACATGATAAAAGATGCCCTGAAAATGGAAGATACTGTTGATGAAAATAAAAAGACCAAAGATGCAAAAAAGGAGCAGACCGGGAAAAAGCCTGTGAAGACCGTAGAAAAGAAAAAAACAGGGGAAGAGGATTATGAAGGATATAAGTGCGCTATTTATGAGATAAAGATAACAATAGTGGGCAGGATGACGCAGAGCACAGTCTGGGTGGCAAAGGAACTGAATGATCTGATTGTGAAGTCGGAAAATATTTCCTATCTCGGCATAAAGACCTCTATAATATATAAAAACATCAGGAAGGCAGATATTGAGCAGCCCCTCTTTCTTCCGCCAAAGGACTATAAGAGCATGAGCCCCTATTAAAGGGATTTTTCTTGACAACAGGATAAGATAGGTAATAGAATTGGTAAAAAATCGGGTGATTATCACCCGATTTTTTTGTGTCCAAAGGAGCAGTCTATGGCAAATGTTATTATTGTAGGCGCACAGTGGGGAGACGAAGGCAAGGGAAAGATAGTGGACATCCTTACTATGGATGCTGATATGGTGGTGCGCTATCAGGGCGGCCATAATGCAGGCCACACCGTGGTAATAGAGGATAAGGAGTATATCCTTCATCTGATACCGTCAGGCATCCTCCATCCTGATAAGATATGTATTATTGGCAATGGCATGGTGATTGACCCCGAGGCTCTGATAGAAGAGATAG
This sequence comes from Nitrospirota bacterium, assembly GCA_016195585.1. Taxonomy (GTDB): domain Bacteria; phylum Nitrospirota; class CAKKRA01; order 9FT-COMBO-42-15; family 9FT-COMBO-42-15; genus JACPZJ01. Next base: position 26,183 of record JACPZJ010000178.1, read on the forward strand.
ACGGCCTGAGGGCAAAGGGTGTAAGGATTGATAACAATCTCTTTATCAGCAAGGCTGCGCATCTTATCATGCCATATCACAGGGCAATTGATAAGGAGAGTGAAAGGGTAAAGGGCACAAGGAGGATTGGGACAACAGGCAGGGGGATCGGGCCTGCCTATGTTGACAAGATGGCAAGGATCGGCATACGCATGGCTGACCTCGTACACCCTGAGCTTTTTTCAGAGAAACTCAAAGCGAATCTTGAGGAGACAAACGCTCTTTTGAAAGGGCTTTACAAAATAGAGCCGCTTGGC
>JACPZJ010000198.1 GCA_016195585.1 Nitrospirota bacterium
GTTGATTTAATGGCTGGTGAGGCTGAAGAAATACAGTATCGCATGGGCAGAAATTTTTCTGGCCAAACTTTTAATGAAGTTGTAACACAAAATTCATGAGTTAAAGGAAAGGATGCTTATGTGATTACAATTGGAACTTCGGTTGATCACGCCAAAGAATATGCACCGATCTTTGAAAAAATAGCTAAAAGTTTTCGTTTAATTAAATGAGGTAACTATGGTTCATATTCTAATCTTGTTATACATTTTTGCCATGCAAACAAAAACTAACCCATTGAATCTCATGATTTTATAATAAAAATGAATAAAAGAAGCTACATGGGCATTCTTTTAGTTTCCACTTCCGCCTTGAGCCTTGAAATCTTTCTCACCCGCTTCTTTTCAGTTGCACAGTGGCATCACCTTGCCTTTATGGTTGTAAGCATTGCGCTTCTCGGCTACGGGGCAAGCGGCTCGTTTCTAATGCTCTTTCCATCGATCCTAAAAAAAGACAGCAGTAAATTACTTTCACTACTTTCAATGCTCTTTTCAATTACAACACTACTCTCTTATACAATAGCTAATCATCTGCCCTTTGACATGGCAAAGATTGCATGGGATACAAACCAGCTTATTTATATCTTAGCTTACTACTTCCTTTTATCTATCCCATTTTTCATTGCAGGGATGATTATATCAATTGTCATTACGCTTTCATCAAAGGATGTGAATAAGATATACTTTTTTGACCTAATTGGCGCTTCAATCGGCTGTCTTTTGCCTCTAATAATATTTCCTCTTTTCGGCGGCACAGGGCCTTTATTAGTATCTGCTATACTGGCTTTGATTGCCTCGTTATTTTTTTTACCCTCTCGACGTTTTCCTGTTTTGTTTGTATCCTTGATTATCTCTTTTATTATAATCAAACCGACACTCCTTGAAATAAACATGTCTCAATTTAAAAGCCTCAATGTTGCTTTGAAATTCCCAGAGGCTAAGCATATTGATACAAAATGGAATGCATTTTCTCGGATAGATATAGTTGAAAGCATCTCGGTCCACTTTGCGCCAGGACTCAGCCTGAAATATCAGGGATATATTCCCCATCAGATTGGCATTACAATAGATGGCGATAATATGACAGCAATTACAGAAATAGAAGGGAATACCTCTGAGCTTGATTTTATTCCCTATCTCCCGTCATCACTTCCTTTTTATCTTACACAAAATAAAAATGTCCTGATTCTTGAGCCTGCTGGCGGATTGGATATATTGACTGCCTTATATTTTAAGAGTCAGTTAATAACAGGCGTGGAAATCAATCCGCTGATCCATAAGGTTATAAAGCATGACTTCAGGGATTTTTCTGGAGGAATATATGAAAGGGATAATGTAAAGATTGAGACAGGAGAGGGGAGAGGATATCTTAAAAAGACAGATATTAAGTTTGATATCATCCTTTTTCCTGTTTTGAGCGGTATACCTGCATCATCTGGCGGTTTTTTTGGCCTTGCTGAGGGTTATCAATTTACAGAAGAGGCACTAATAACATATATTGAACATCTTAATAATGATGGGATGCTCTCTATAACCCGCTATCTCTTGCCGCCTCCAAGAGAGGAGTTGAGATTAATCTCTGTTATACAATCGGCATTAAAAAGAACTGGGAGTAAGAATCCAGAGAGGCATATAGCAGTAATAAGGACATGGGGGACGATTACTATAATTGTAAAAAGAAGCGAGCTGTCAGATGCTGATATATCAAAGATTAAAGAATTCAGCAAGGAACGGCTCTTTGATATTGTTTATTATCATGGCATAAAAGAGAATGAAACAAACATATATAATAAATTTGCAGAGCCTATATATTTTAATCTAATTTCTAAGATATTGAATGATGAAAAGAGAGAAACCCTTTATAAAAATTATATCTTTGACATAACTTCTGTAACTGATGACAGGCCGTTCTTCTTTCAGTTCTTTAAATGGAATAAAATAAAAGAGGTTTATAAAAGTGTGGGTGAGAAGTGGCAGATATTTATTGAAGGCGGCTACCTCCTGCCCATCATTTTTATTCAGGCATTAATAGCAAGCGCTGTTTTTATTGTCTTTCCTCTAACGGTGGCGCGTGGAAGAAGGCTTATTACTCAGAAAAAGGAAACAATTACATTTCTCAGTTTTTTCTTTCTTATTGGTGTAGGTTTTATGTTCATAGAGATCAGCCTGATACAAAAACTCATCCTTTTTCTGGATCATCCAGTATATGCTGTATCTACAACGCTTTTTAGCATTCTCATTTTCTCAGGGATTGGTAGTTTCTTATCAAAGAGATATGCAAGCAATAAAAAACTATTTAATATAATACTTTCCCTTTCCATCACGATTGTAATAGCAACCATTTTTCTTCCATATATAATTACTTTCTTCTTAGGTTCAAATCTTATACTAAGGGGTATTGTGACCCTGCTTACATTATGCCCTATTGGTATTCTTATGGGTATGCCATTTCCTGCTGCAATAAAAATATTGGGTGAGAGAGATAGAGATATAATCCCATGGGCATGGTGCGTAAACGGCGTGGCATCAGTAATCAGCTCCATTCTCGCAATAATCATCGCCATATCCTTTGGATTTAACGCAGTCCTGCTTCTTTCTGTCATTATGTATTTAGTAGGCGGTGGCCTGATAAAAAAGGAAATCAATTGACAAGGATAAGAGGTGGTAGTAAGATTTGAGAAAATAACCTGAGAGGAGATTTTTATGGCAGAGAAGATTATTATCTTTGGAAAGGCGGGGTGACCATATACAACAAAGGCCCGTGCGGACTTTGGAGAAAAGGCAAAATATTTTGATGTGCTATTAGACAGCAAAAAATTAGATGAGATGTTAAAATATTCTAACGGCGTTAAAAAGGTGCCCGTGATTGTTGAGGGTGATAAGGTAATCGTTGGTTATGGCGGCACCTGAGGCCTGTAAATGCCGGCAGGTTGTCGGCTGAACAACCTAAATCAGCGGCGTCTAACAGCCGTCCGCTGAAGTGAGTTGTTATGCATCATTTCTGTAAATCCTTATCATCAATATGAAATTTATGGAGCATCCTATGCACGATTGGTGAGAAAACGATTCCCATTACTGCAATAAATATAAGTCCGCTAAAAAGCGCATATCCCGATGCAAAAACTTTTGCGCTTTTTGAAGTAAGCTGATTTACAGGACCCATTCCTCCGAGGATCATTGATGCATTTAAAAGAGAATCAATCCAATCAAGCCCAGCTATCCAATGATACCCGGCAATTCCGATGAACAAAGCAGCTAAGACCAGAACACCGGACGTTATAAGACATACTGCTAATCTCCTTACGAAGACTGAAACTGTAGCCAGTTTTTCATGCTTCCGCTCAAACATGTTGATTGCTCATATTATGATGCCTAACCATATTAATGTCAATAATAAATCTCCATAGGGAACACATCCCAAAACTTATCAAATTTCACCTAATCTCTCTCTGTTAAGGTATTTCATTATTAATACTATTGTCACAGCCGTATGATATTATACTAAACAGGCAGGGATTTAAAGGCATAAAAAATTGATTTTGTATCAGGCAGAGAGGAGGCAATAAGGTCTTCATTTGTATTGCCCCTTTCTTTTATACCTCAACATTGCGTCCTTGCACGGGCAGGTGCGGGGGGTGCCTGCAAGTTTTATGATTGCCTCTTTTATTATTGATGGTATTAGTGTCAAGGATTTTTGAACAAGCTCCTTTTCTTTTTCTGGAAGGGTTCCTTCAAAGAGCACGCCTTTTTTATACGGCATTTTCTTTATTCCCTCTGCATAGTTTGTGATGTAGCAGATAGCGCCGTAACACATCTCTAATTCCTTTGCCAAAAAGACCTCTGGCACAAGGGTCATGCCGACCATGTCTGCGCCAATCTGCTTAAAGAATCTGATTTCAGCAGGCGTTTCAAGCCTTGGGCCCTCTGTGCAGACATAGGCGCCATTTTTATGAACCTTTTTATGCCTTTTTTTTTTATATCATCAGGAATGACTAAGTCGCCTGGTTTAAATTTGTTATTAATAGCGCCAGGGCCAGTCCATGATAAAATACGCTCTGCGCCGAGCTCCTTTGCTGCCCAAATATTTGCACGATAATTTATAAAGGGCGCTGTTAAAGAATAGCCTGATACACCATGTCGTGATAAGAAGGCTGTTTTTATACCATCAATTTCAAAGATTCTGATATTTTTAACCTTGCCATATGGCGTGTTTACTGAAACCTCTTTTTTAAACGAGCCAATCGCCTCATTTGAAAAATTATAGGCACCGCTACCGCCGATTATCATTATTTTTACTTTATTAGTCATATTAATTAAATGTTTTTAGAATTTGATAGGTAGTATTCCTCTGTGCTGGAATAAACCCTGCATCCTTAATAATCCCTATTATCTCCTCTTTACTGATTCTGTACGAGACACCTGCTGCTGCAACAACATTCTCTTCTATCATTGTGCTGCCCATATCATTTGCGCCGAACCGCAATGCAACCTGTGCTATCTTTGCGCCTTGCGTTACCCATGATGCCTGAATGTTTTTAAAGTTATCCAAGAAAATCCGTGATATTGATAGTACTTTTAGATAATCAACACCAGTTGCATAAGAAGTCCTTGACCATTGTCCCTTTGACCCTAATTCTGTATTTCCCGGCTGAAAAGACCAAGGAATAAAGGCTGTAAAGCCCTTTGTTTTGTCCTGTATATTACGAATTAATGAAAGATGCTGAATAATCTCCTCTGTTGTCTCTATAGCGCCAAACATCATTGTTGCTGTTGTAGGCAGGCCAAGTCCATGCGCCTCTATCATCACCTCTGCCCATTCCTTTGAATTAATCTTTTTCGGGCTGACCTGTTTCCTAACTCTGTCTACTAATATCTCTGCGCCACCGCCAGGGATGGAATCAAGGCCAGCAGTTTTTAATCTTGAAATTGTTTCTTTGACAGAAAGCCCTGACTGCCTTGCAATATGATAGACCTCTGGCGGTGAAAGGGCATGGAGCTGGATTCTAAACTTCTCTTTTATTTTTTTAAAGAGGTTTTCATAAAAGGCTATGTCAAATTCAGGATGAAGGCCTCCTTGCAAGAGTATTTGTGTTGCACCTAATGCAATTGCCTCATTAATCTTCTTGTATATTTCTTTACCATTCAGAATATATGCATCTTTATCTGGCTGATTTCTATAAAATGCGCAGAAGCTGCATTTGTTTATGCAGATGTTTGTATAATTAATATTCCTGTCTACTACAAAGGTAACGATATTATCAGGATGAAGCCTCTTTCTTATATTGTCTGCAAGCTCGCCAAGCGCTAAGAGGTCTGCTTCTTCAAAGAGTATTATTGCATCCTTTTCAGAAATCCTTTGGCCTGATTTTATTTTATCAATAACAGCCTCTAATTTTTCTATTGTATTACACACCGGCATATTCATATTCCTTTATTACATTATATAGTGTATCTCTCTCCACAGGTATCTTTCCTGCCTTTCTGATTAAGTTGATAATCTCCTCTTTTGTCATCTCCTCTGATGTTGTAGCGCCTGCAGAGTGGGTAATCTTTTCTTCTACAACTGTACCGTCAATATCATCAACCCCAAAATTAAGAGAGACCTGCGCCATCTTTTCACCGAGCATTATCCAGAATGCCTTAATATGGTCAAAGTTATCAAGGAATATTCTGGATATTGCGAGTGTCTTTAAGTCATCAAAGCCTGTGGTCTCTTTTAAGCGTCTATCTATCTTTGTATTTTTAGGGTGAAAGGGCAGGGGGATAAATGCCTGAAAGCCTCCTGTTTTATCCTGTAATTCTCTTAGGGAGTTCATGTGCTCAACCCTGTCTTTATAGCCTTCAATATGGCCATAGAGCATTGTTGCATTTGAGCGAAGGCCAATGGAATGGGCTGATTCCATTATCTCAAGCCATCTTTTTCCGCTTATTTTTTCCTCACAGATAACATTCCTGATGTTTGTATTAAAGATTTCAGCTCCGCCGCCTGGAAGAGAGCCGAGGCCAGCCTCTTTTAACATTGAAAGTGTTTTGTTAAGTGAAAGTCCAGATATATTTGAAAAATAATCTATTTCCACTGCTGTAAATGCCTGAATATGTATATCAGGGAATTTTCTTTTAAGCATTTTTATCATATCAAGATAAAATTCAAATGGAAGGTCAGGGTGCAAACCGCCAACAATGTGAAACTCTGTAACACCTTTTTCTGCGCTCTTTGCTTTCGCAAGTATTTCATCTAATGTAAGCTGATACGCGCCATTTTCTCCTTTATCCTTGCTGAATGCACAAAATTTACACCTGTTAACGCAGATGTTTGTAGGATTGATATGTCTGTTATGAATAAAATAGGCGCTCTTTCCATTTTTCTTTTCTGCTATATAAGATGCCATCCTGCCTATCTCAAATATATCATTTGAATTAAATAATCTCAGGGCATCATCTGTAGTTATCCTTTTATCTGAATAGACCTTATCTGCAATCGTATTAATTGACATTTTTAAATCCTTCTATACCTGATGAATGAATAATCTTTCCTGCAACCATAGTCATTATAATATCATTCGGCATTGTGTGCAAGAGGAGGTCACGGTAGGTATCAGTATCCCTTTTGGGGAGTCTTACAGCAATTATGTCTGCCTCTTTGCCAATCTCTATTGTGCCAGTCTTATCATCTAAACAGAGCGCCTTTGCGCTATTAATTGTAGCGGCCCTTATAATATCTTCAGCAGTTATTTTCTTATCATTAATCCTATTATGCAGAAGATAGGCAAATCTCATCTCATCCCACATATTCAAGCTATAGTTGCTTGCACAACTGTCAGTTCCGAGGCCGACAGTAATGCCTTCTGAAATCAGATTATAAAATGGCGCAACACCTACGCCGATAAATACGTTGCTCCTTGGGCAATGGACAACAGGGACACCTTTTCGTGCCAACATTTTAATATCATCATTGTTTAAATGAACCCCATGTGCAAGTAAAAATTCAGGTGATAACAAGCCTTCTTTTTCAAGGTATTCAACAGGGGATTTGCAATCTCCAAAAACCTGCCTCTTATATTTGTCCCACTTAAACCTTTTTAGGTAAATATCCTTAATCGGGCCTTTGTCTTCCGAGATAAATTTTATCTCTTCCCTTGATTCTGAAACATGCATTGTAAGCCTTAAGCCTTCTTTTTCTGCATACTCTTTTATCAGTCCAAGTAATCTTGGCGATACTGAGTAGGGCGAATGGGGAGAGATTCCTATACTCAATAATGCTGTTTCATCCTTTCTTAAGCTTTCTATATCCTCAATTGCCTTTTTCCAACAGCTTAATGCCTTTGTGTCATCAAAATTCAGGAGTTCTTTATATACTATTCCCCGTATCCCGGTCTTTTTAAGTTTATAGAGGCTTTCGCCATTTGTTGATATATCAGAGATAGTTGTCGTTCCTGTAGAGATTGCTTCAGTTATCCCTTTTTCACTCCCTGATGAGATTACATCTGCTGATGTGGCCTTTTTTTCATCAACAAGCCTTAATATCCAGTGCATTAACTCCGTATCTTCATTAAAAATCCTGCCCTTAAGCGCTGTCAATTCAAGATGTGCATGAAGATTAACTAAGCCCGGCATCAGGGCTGCATCTTTAAATTCCATCTGCTCATGGCTTCTGTATCTATTAATTATTTCATCCTTTTTGCCAATATCTCTAATCCTTCCATTTTCTATTAGGATTGCAGCATTAAGGATTGGTGAGTAGGATACTGGTAGGATTATCTCTGCGCTTAAAATCATAATGTCTGATAATGTATCTTATGTAAACTTTATAATGGGACGATTACTCAATATCGTCGGCTGTCCCATTTTTGCCATCCATACCGCTGGAATATATTTTATATGACTTCTGTGAAAGAATTTCATAATTATATTCCCTTCCCCACGGGTCTAACAAGTCCTTTTTAGTTATAAAATTCTGGCCAATCAATGTATCTAAATTTTTAGGATAAAAACCATTCTCGTAATAAAATGTCTCTATTGAAAACCTTATGGTATCCAATTTGCTCCTTACTATGTATCCTTTCAGGTAACCAAAACCTTCCTTATAGGAGTTATAATTATTGACCAGTCTATATGGTACATCCAAGTAAAAGAAAAACAATAGTAAAATAAAAATAAGTGCAGCATAATTTACATATTTAAATACAAAAGAAAAGGCCTCTTTAAAGTCAAAAAGCGCTGTTCCTTCTCCTACTTTTTTTGTGGAGCCCGCACCCTTATCAATAATCTGCCTTGTATAAAGACTTGAGAGTATCTTACAGGTCTCAAACTGCCCTAACTTGCTTAAATCAATAATCTCCTGCACATCGCGCTTGCCATCTATAAAGCTGATGACCAACTCCTCATCTTTTGTAAATGTTTGGGAATCGTCGTCAGCAGCAAGGAGTATATCAGCAAAATCGGTTAATTCACTGCCTGATTTCTCTTTTTGCCGTGCAGGCTGTTCATATCTTGTAAATATAATATTAAGGGATGGTATATTCTTTTCAATCAGGGGCCATTCATCAACCATCCTGATTCCTTCCATTAAAATAAACTCTGTATTTAATGGGGTAATAATGTCTTTGTCATATTCTATATCTTTCTGATTAAAACTGTAATTGCCATCCTTCCATGCAAAAAGGCTTAGTACAGTCTCTGCTAACTGGAGCTGCAAGACCTCTTTTAGTTCATTATCGTTTATTAGCCCTGCATCAAGAAGAACAAAACCCAGCTTTCTGTTCTGTTTTTTCTGGGACTTAAGGAGTTCCTTTAATTGTTTTTCTGTGATTTTATTTGTCCTGACGAGAATCCTCCCTATCTTTTCTTTATCCTCCCTGTTTGTAGTCTCTGCGCCTACAATCATCCCATTATCAAATAAGATAGTTACAGATAATTCTTTATTAGTAAGTACAAGCTCACCAGCCTTCTTCTGAAGGCTTATAAGCTGGAATATATCTGCTAATCCAAAATCAGAAATTGAACCTTCTAATGCCATAGTTATCCCCTGCTCCTGTAAATCTTCAGAAGTGAAAGACTATAGATAATAATCAAGCTCAGTATAGCAAGTGCCTTTTGAATAATGTGTCTTTCAGGATATAAAAAATAAGACGTATAAATCAGATTATTGCCGAAGATAAGGAAGAAAATGGTAAAAATAAATGTAAAAACATAAAGGAATCCTATGAAGGTTAAACCGCCGTAAATATGCCCCGCACCCGGAAGTATAACAGAAAGCGCCCTTGTAATCAGTGAATCTATCTTCTGGAATCTGTTAAGCTCTGAAAGCTCGCTCTGCGATAAAGATTGGTTCTCACCCTGTTCATTTTTTATAATCCCGTCAATCTGCACAAAGGTTCTTAAACACTGGGAGCAAAGCCCCTTATATAGCAATGACCTGTGGCATCTTGGGCATATAACCTTGCCGCACTCCCTACAATATGCAGCTACTGGTATACTCTTTTTAAGAAATGATAGAAGCAGGATTATAATTACAACAATAATAGCATATTTTGTAGTATCCTCTAATCTTACCTTTTTTTCAAAAAGGTTCCACATTTTAGTTGTTATAGATTCCTGGTTTTCATAAGGCCTAAATGCCTGACTTAAGATATCTCTGTAGGATACCCTTTCATCTATTACGAGCTGCTGGGGGTTATCACGGGTAATATGTGAATAATAATTAATCAGATCAGGATTCTTATTCCTCGCCTGCTGGAAGATATTCTCCCCTTCTGCAAACATAAATTTTTCGCGATAGGCCTGGCTTAAATTAAAATAAGCAGATATCAGGCTGGAATCCTTTTGAATCGCATTCTGATAGCTTGCAATTGCCTTATCATAGTTCCTCTGTAAAAAGTAGATATTTCCAATATTGTTGTATGCCTTTGAGTATTCAGGGTCAATCACGGTTAATCTCTGATAGTGTGCAAGGGCCTTATCAAGCTCGCCCCTCTTCTTACTGAGAATGGCAAGGGCAAAAAAAGCGCCTTTATTTGTAGGGTCTTTTTTTATCGCCTCAATCAAACCATCATATATATCAGTACTCCAAAAGCCCTTTTCAATCTGAATTACTGCATTTAATGTAGATGATTTTTTTGGCGCCAGGAAGAAGCTGTAAAATGAAAAGACAACCTGTGAATATGCAATGAGCAAAATAAAAATAAAGGTAATGGCCTTTTCTTTTTTGCTTAGATATAACCATAGAAAAAGAATCCATATAAAAATGGCAATTAAGGGATCAAAAAAAAGGAGCGGCAGCAGGATTATTAAAAAGGAGATCGCAGTGATGTATGGTTTTATAAATGGTATATTAAATACCTCCTGAAGGTTGTGCTGCAGCAGCGGAAGGTATTTTATAATAGTTACGATAAAGAAAATAAAAACGCTGATAAAAATTGTTATTATCCCTATCAGAAAGAGGTCGCCAATTCGCAGAAAGGCATGCATAAAATCAGAGAGTGAGGTCTTAAATCCGGCAAGATGGCTGCTGATGGCCTTAATCTTATTTCCCTCCCATAGTATCCGTCCCATCAGATAATAGGATGGATAAAAATCCGGGGAGATATCTATTGCAATATTCGTAAGGCTCAGCGCCTCAGCAGGTTTTGATTCTTTTAGTAATTGATTTGCCCTTCTCAATAGCGCTGCAGAGATATATTCCATGTTTTGCAGCTCAGACTCTTTTTGAAGGCCTTTTATTTTTTCAAGTGAGATTATTGCGTTACCTAAATCATTCCTCCTGATAAGCTCCCTTGTATTAACCCATTCAGCTTCAATTTTTTTAAATTCTGCACCCTTTTCATCTTCGCTGATCTTTATAACCCTGACCTTATCCGGTTTTTGTGCGGTTTCAACTGACGGGATCTGCGGCTTCACCAGAGTTTCAGCAAATGTATAATTACTCCACCAGAAAAGAAGGGGTAAAAAAAAAGAAATCTTAATCAATCCAGTTTTCTTCATTAAATTATTCCTTTTTCTTGCTGCCAATTTTATTTTCAGTTCCCTTTAATAATCTTTTTATATTCTCTATATGCTTAAGAAGAAGGAGCGCGGTTACAATTACTGCAAAGGCAATATTTGTATGGTGTGGATTAATGAGAATCACAACAAGCGGTAATAAAGAATAGGAGGTTATTGCTGCCAGCGACGAATACTTCCACAGATAAAACACAGCAAGCCATATAGCCAGTGCAATAGCCCCTCCTAAGGGAAGGATGCCAAAAAGGGCGCCAAAGCTCGTTGCAACCCCCTTCCCCCCTTTAAATCTTAGAAAGACAAAAAATAAGAAATAAAGGATAAATAAGGGTCATAAGACGTTAATTAATAATCCACTTCTCTCCAGTACCTTATAAAGTATAGTATACCAGAATAAATAGAAAAAAACAGGGCTCCCCATAAAAGGATGCTCCCACCCACCCTATAATCAAGCATCAGCAGGATAATAGCAAAGGTCAGGATTGCCATCTTAATCTTTCCTGCTGATTCTGCCTGCATTATCCTGCCCGAGGATGAGGCAATTGCCCTGAGGCCTGTTACAGCAATCTCCCTGCTGATTATCAGTATTGCTATCCACCCTGCAGCCTTGCCGGTATAATCACCGATCTGGCTGGTAAAGTCGGTGCCAGAACTGGCCAACATATCTTTCAATTGTTGCGGGGCCCAGGCGTTGAACATACCGATGACAGCCTTGACCAGCGTGGGCACCTGGGTGGCAAGTTTAGCGCTCTGATCAACAAGGACAGGAACTACCAAT
>JACPZJ010000199.1 GCA_016195585.1 Nitrospirota bacterium
AGAGTAATTAATCCCTGAAGTCCGAGTGCAAGGGCAAGTCCAATGATAGCGGCGCTGCTGTGCACAAGGGCAGTAAATATGGCTGAGACAACAAGGCCCATCATCGGATATTCTCCGAGGGCCATTAAGATTGATTTAAACAATTCGCTTGATTTTAATGGAATAAGGGAATCAGACATGATCTTGATTGAAAGGAATATAAATGAAAAGCCGAGTATGCCCTCGCCAATATTTTTTAAAACCGCATTCCTTGATAAAAACATCATGGTAATCCCGATCCCGGCAAATAAAATGGCATAATCGTATATCCTGAAGGCAAGGAGCTGAACAGTAATTGTAGTGCCTATATCAGCGCCGAGTATCACGCCCATTGACTGCGGGAGTGCCATCAGCCCGGAGCCGACAAAACCAACAAGCATAATAGTTGTGGCTGTGCTGCTCTGCAAAAGCACTGTTACAATGATGCCAACGCCAAGCCCTAAAAAGCGGTTTGCTGTAAGTGAGCTGAGTATCTTCCTCAGCCGCGCCCCCGCAGCCCTTTGCAGCCCCTCGCCGGCAAGCCTCATGCCATAAAGCAGGATGGCCATGCCGCCAAAGAGCGAGAAGAACATTAGATCAGTCATAGGCCCCCTTTTTATGTCTGCCCCAAAGCACCCCAAGATATTGGCCTGAGAAAGAGATGACAATAAAATAGGGAATATACCAGTTGCTTATATTCATCTTCAGCCTGATAGGAATAAGAATAAATACAGGTATATGAATGTATAAAAACCACTTTAATGAAAAGCTCCTTGTGTCAGCCCTCAGAACGCCAAAAAAGAAGTTTACAATAAATGCAAAAATAGTAAGAATAAGTATAATCACTTCCTGCCTCCCTTATCCCAGCGACTGCCTGATTAGTCCTGCCTCAACAATCTGCTCCCTCGGATCCCTTTTATCCCTCCACATGAAAAATATATTGGAGGTAATATTTCTATGTATAAAATGCCTCGTATCAGTCGGCCCCAGCTCCTTGCCAATAAAATCCTCAAGGAGTTTTACATCTTCAAGAATCTCATTCCATGCCTTATCTGTCTTTGCCAAAAAATGGAGGTTCTCCTTATTAAGATAATTGCCTGCCATCAGCATATCAGGTATGAAATTTTTATAAAAAAGCATAAGCTCCCTGTCTGCGCCTTTCTTTATAGCATCCCTGATCCCCCTGCCTGTCCCAATAAGCTCAGGCGGAATGCCGAGGGAATATAATACTGCAGTAAATGTAATCGCTCGGGGGAGCTTTTTCTTCCCAACCCCGCGTGCATAGCCAAAAAGCCCCACATGCAGCATCCTCTCACGTCTCTTTGGGATAAATTCAGAAAGCTCATTTACTGTATTGGCAATCTCCTCAATGGTCTGGCAATAGTATTTACTGAATATGGAGATAAGCCCCTTTCCCTTTTTCACATCCGATGCAGAGAAAATCAAAGGCTTGCCCCCCTTTAACATCTTATTCAGATACCTTACAGCTTTTCTTGCCTCATCATAGGGATAGTCGTATCTAAAGGCAGACTGTATTGTTACAGTCCTTATGCCTGCATATTCATCAAGAAAACCTTTCACAGTATTGGGAGAGAGCCCGCCTCTGAAAGGCAGGGAACCAACTCCAATGATCGGGAATACCGGCACCTTTGCTTCCTTACTGAATTTATAAAACTCAGAGAGGGCAATCTTTGCAGCAATGATTGCCGAGACCATCCCAGCGTTTAACGCAGGATCAGAGCGGGCAATAAATGGCCTGAGATATTCCGGCGGAGACTTGTATTCTTTTTTATGGAGCCTTACATAATCATGCAGTATCTTACCGGAAGATGTAAGCTCTTCTATCCCCTCAATTAAAGGGATGACCCTTAAATAATTAAATGCCTTTTTTCTCTCTCCAAATGCCCTGCATTTAAACCTTGCGAGCTGGGAAAAGGTCTTCTGCAAATAGATCAGCTTCTCTGCCTTGTCTGTCATCGGCAGTATGACCTCAAACACAGGAGGGGATGCAACCTTAAGGGAATGGGAAAAATCCTCTGATGTTAATATTGCCATGAATGCCCTTGCTATCCTGTAACCCTTCTCAAGCCATATATTGGGAAGGCGGAATGTAAGAAATATCTCCCTGCCGAGCTGTCTCTTTTTAAAAAAAGTGTAGTATGTCGTAAACAGCTTGTCAACTACTGCTTCGTCTACATGCTTGCCCTCCCAGTCCCACATGTATTCATCACACATATAATCACGATATGCCCTGAAAGACTCCTCTACCTCCTCAATTGTGCTTATAAATGGGTCGCCCTTTCCCTTCCAAAATGGCGCAGAGGCATTATCAGGATGCTGTGTAGCCATGGTGGCAGGTATTTTTCTTTTTATCTGTATTTTTTTCATATTTGTCAGCAAGCAATGATTTAATGTATAATTATATCAGAAGGAAGGGGAAATGTCTTCACAAAAACCAAAGATGCTATTGCATGTGTGCTGTGCGCCCTGCTCTACTGCTGTTATAGAACGGCTGAAAGATAGGTTTGACATAACAGGGTATTTCTATGACCCAAACATACATCCAGAAAAAGAATATCACCGCAGGCTTGATGAGGCAAAGATATTCTACAGGGAAATAGGCATCACACTTATTGAGGCGCCGTATGACCTTGAGAGATGGTTCTCCTTAACAGAGGGCATGAAAGGCGAACCCGAGGGCGGCAAGAGATGCGAGACCTGTTATGACATGCGTCTTGAAAAGGCAGCAGAGTTTGCAAAAGAAAATGGCTTTGATATATTTACAACAGTCCTTTCCATAAGCCCACATAAAAAGGCAGCAGTGATTAACAGCATAGGCAGAAGGCTTGCTGAAAGATATGGCATAAGGTTTTATGAGGCTGACTTTAAGAAAAGGGACGGCTTTAAAAGAGGCCTTGAATTAAGCAGGGAATATAATTTGTATAGACAGAATTACTGCGGATGTATCTACAGCAAAAGGTAGGGGCGAGGTAACCTCGCCCCTACTTATCTGCCTTTTTGCACTCCTCCATCTTTTTCAAGATATTATCTAAATACTCTTTGCCCTTTTCCCGCTCTTGACCGCCTATCTTCTTTACCTTAGAGAGGTCAAAGACATCGCCAAGGCACTTTTCTGCAAACTGGCACCACTCAACGCATGACGGCGGCTTTGGTTCATCAGCATTTCTAAATATATCAGCGCCGCACTTTGGGCACTCTATCTTTGGCTCATCGCTGAAGATCTCTGTCTCATAGCCGCACTTCCTGCACTTTACCTCTTCCGGCGGCGCATCAAGCATTGTCCTTGTGCCAGGACATTTGATTTTTGGTTTTTCTGCCTTCTTTTCCTCTGCCATGATTAATACCTCTTGATAATATATTACCCAAAATTTCCCTATCGTGTCAAATAAATAAAATTGGACATTTGAAAGATTTGTATTATAATAGCCCATAAATGAAGCCTAATACTTCACTCCTTTATACTGACTTTGGTTCACCTATCGGAAAGATTTTTCTTGCCTTAACAGAAAAGGGGCTGTGTGCTGTTGGCATTAATGAAAGGGAAAAGGACTTTATTAATACATTGGAGAAAGCATATAATATCAAACCTGTTAAAGATGATGCTGCATTCAGTGAATTAGCAAGGCTTCTTAAAAGATGTTTAAATGGTGAGAGATTGAAGATAGAAATACCACTTGATATGAAGGGGACAGATTTTGAAAAAAAGGTCTGGAAGGCGCTTTTAAAAATCCCCCATGGCAGGACAAAGAGCTATGGCGAGATTGCAAGAAAGATAGATTTGCCAAAGGGCGCAAGGGCAGTTGGAAATGCCTGCGGCAAAAACCCTGTTCCAATTATTATCCCCTGCCACAGGGTAGTTGCAGGTGATGGCGGTCTTGGGGGATACAGCGGAGGCATTGGAATTAAAAAGAGATTATTGAAGATTGAAGGGATTATATAGGATATTTTCTTGCTTTTAATTCTCACAATTGCTAAAATGATTATCAGCAATCCAATGCAGGAGATTATCTCATGAATAAAGATAACTTATGGGTAGTTAAACATTTTAGTGATTTAGTTAAAAAATATCATGGTAAGGCTATTGCAGTAGTCAATGAAAGAATAGTAGCTGTCGGCGATACTGAACTTGAAGTAGAACAGGCAGCACTCAAAAAGTTTCCAGCTAAAATTCCCTCGGTAATGCGTGTTCCCAGGGAGGAAGACCTTGTATGTCTTTTATAGAATTCCCTTATGTTATTCATAAGGGGATACACTTGCCAATAATTCCATTTACCATACATGATCATAATATGTGGGCATTTGTAGATTCAGGCGCTACCTTTAGCGTCTTTCATACTCAAACAGCAGAACGGCTTGGGCTTAACATTCATAAGGGCCGCAAACAGATGATTGTTGTTGGTGATGGCAGTTTTATTCCTGTCTACATTCATAATTTATCTCTTCAGATTGACAAATACAAAATTAATGCTCCCATTGGTTTTTCTGAGCGGCTCGGTATCGGTTTTAATCTTCTCGGCAGA
>JACPZJ010000185.1 GCA_016195585.1 Nitrospirota bacterium
ATCTCTGCCTCTTTGGTAACTGCAGGAAGGTCTTTAAGCTTCTTCCTTTTTCCATCCATCGGCATTCCTTTCACAAAACCCCACATATATTTCGAGAAACTTCCAAATTCCTTTTGAATCTCAAGAAACCGTTTCGCATTGTTGATAGTAGCTTCTATTTTTAGTCTGTTGCGGATAATGGCTGGATTTTTGATGAGCCGGGCAACATCTTGTTTAGTGAATTGCGCCACTCTCTTTGGATCAAATCCTGCAAATGCTTTCTTGTATCCTTCCCTCTTTCTTAAAACAGTAATCCATGAGAGTCCCGCCTGGGCACTCTCGAGGACAAGGAACTCAAAAATCTTTTTGTCGTTTTTGACTGGCACACCCCACTCTTTATCGTGATACTTGACGAGTAGGGGATTGGAAGTCGGCCATTCACACCTTGTCTTTTCAAATTTGGAATTCGTATCATTAATGCGCATATTGTTTGGTCTCCTGCCGTATTTAAGAAAAGCTATTTTTAAGATGCCTTTCGGGCAATCGCCCCTTTTAACATGATAGCAGCAGAGGCAAGAAAACAGACAGCTCCTATCATAACTACAGGTATAAAGGTCATAGAGCCTCCGGTAAGCCCCCTTAGAAGAAGACCTAAAGGCATTATGAAAGCGCCGAGAGCGAACATTGAAAGATATTTTTTGCCCTTTTCCGTTAGGACAAGCCTATCTGCCATAACACCGATAATAAGATTGTAAAAAGCCATCGGCATGCCATGAGTGTGTCCAGCTTTCATAAGCATCCGTGGAAGAGTCAGGGCATAAAAACCGTCTTTAAAAATATTCTCGACTGTAAAACCGAGCGCAAAACCGCCGATTGCCGCAATGAATATTACGATACCGCCCGCAATTATATTTCTTCTGCCGTGTTCCATAAAAATACCTCCTTTAGGTCAAGTTGTTTTGATTTTTATTCATCTATCGGTTTCTCCATAAGCCACCAGGGAGTTTCCATGAGTTTGGCTCCGTCGTCTTTGGAATAGAAGGTGTGCATGTTATCGTCGGTAAAATATTTCCAGAAGGACGGTTCATACTCTTTGTTCAGAATTTGAAATGCACCCTTCTTCTCCTGCTCTTTCAGAAATTTACGATATGCGTCTAACGGTTCCACTCCGGCCTGCTGGAAGATGATGCGTCCGCCGTATTTTTCATACAGCGATTTGTTTATCTTCCACGCCATGACAAAGTGTTGAGCCATGCTTCGTTTCATCGCCTTCATCTGCTCTTCCATGCCTTTGCCCCTCTCTGCCATTTCTTTGGTAGTCTTGAGGATGCTTTCCAGATTTTGCAGATAAGCGGTCTTTTCTTTTCGTTCTTTTTCCGTGAGGGTGTCGGATTTCAATTCTTCCGCCAGCTTTTTTCTGTCCTTTTCGAACTTGTCCTGATTCCGTTTTTCCAATTCATCCGTCCTCTGCACAAATACATCCAATTCGGCCTCCGTCGGCTCAATCTTGTTTTCCTTCGCATACTTTTCCAGAAGCGCGCCGAAGACCAGTCCGTTCAGTTTGTCTTTATCTTTGACCGTGATCGGTTTTCCGAGAACCATCGCAATAGTGTCTTTGTCCACCGGGGTTGTTTGGGAGAATGCCGGAGCGGTGAATGCGGCGGCAATGATTATTGATATGAGGATTCGTTTCATAGAGAGTTTCCTTTCTTTGTCTAACTCCGTAAACCACTGGACCCGGTTAATCTTGTAATTCGTTCGATGTCTTTTCTTCCATTATCATAGCTATTATTATCTCATCTGCCAAAGCGATGCCGGCCTAAACGCCCGGAATTTTATGGTATAGCCTCATTTAAAAATCTATCAAAAGGATAAAGAGCTTTGAATACTTCTTTGCAGCGCTTTGCAAAATCGTCGGACATTACGGCATTGTCGTTTACTTTATGAACCGCGAGGTAGCTTTTTTGTTTCAATAATTCTATATCGGAATGGCTGGCATCGTAACCCTGTGGCGGTCGTTGTAATTTTTCGCCTTCTATTTCCTTGAAATATTTCTTGAAGGCAGCACTGCCTATGATTTTCTTAAATTCCTTTCCGTTACTATGAATTTTGTTGCGGATACCTCTCAGCCAATCCGGAGGCGGGTTATGGGCGCCTCCAGCCAGAATACTCCCGTCAGGCTCGATGTGAATGTAATACCCTGCCTCGTCGTGCGATTTCCTTCCGCTTTTTACAATCCATGCTCCGAGATGCGTCTTATACGGCGATTTGTCTTTTGAAAATCTGACATCGCGATAAATACGGAATATACAATCTCTTGCCGAAACCCCTGCGATGGTTTTGTCAAACCGCGCGATGTGCGCAATCGCCGCATTTACAAAATCTTCAAAATCGGCGGCAGTGGCTCGATACTTTTCCTTGTTATCATTAAACCAATTGCGGTTGTTGTTATTCTTGAGTTCTTTTAAAAACTGAAATGTCTGTTTACCAATCATAATGACCCTCCTTGATATATAGATATCCTGAACTGGTTGTTGGGCGTCACATCCCTAAATCGGCGGATAGAAAAGGGAGGTGAAGAAAGGGATGATGACGCGGTAGAGCGTAATGCCTGCCAATATAGGTGGCGCAACAACCCCAAAGAACGCCACGAACCGCTCACGACCATGACTGGCGCGATACCCACGCAACCATGTCACGAAGACAAAAATGTTGATCGCAATTTGGATTAGACCTGACACAATATTCAATCCTACGAAGAAGTCCGTGAAGTTGGCGATAAGGAAGAAGGCGAGCCCAGTCGCTCCCGAAATCGCCATCCATAGTCGATTGTTACGCATGGAAAGAGCCTCCTTAATGTCATTGATTTTCAGTTTTAAGACAAAATCGTGAGATGCCCACTGGGTTGCCTTACGCCTTACTTCATCGAGTGTAAAGCCACCTTGTTGCCTTCTGTGTCAAGGAAGTGTGCCATAAATCCGTTTTGACCTATGGAGGTTTTGGGCAATAAAATTTTCCCTCCTGCCTTCTCCACCTTTGAAAGAACTTTGCCGAGATCATCGCCGCCATTCAGGTAGATTAGCGATCCCTTACCGGACGGTTCATAACCCTCGCCTTGAACGATTGCTCCACCGACACCGCCGTTTTTCATATCAAACGGCAGGAAACCGTATTTCATTTGAGGATTCGGCATCTCGTTTATCTCCCCACCAAGAATTGTGCTGTAAAACTTTTTTCCTCTATCGAAATTTTTCACTGGAATTTCAAACCAGTTAATTGCATTTTTCATAATGTCTTACCCCTCTCGTATAAATTAGTTTTTTGCTGCCCACTAACTACTAATCCCTAATCCCTGCCTTTAGCATGAGCTTTTGCATTTGCAGAGACCAGTTGACACCTTTATCACTTTCTTAATATTCATACTGTTTCACCCCCTTTCTTTTGATTTAACTGCCGGCTTTCGGACATTTGTAAATAATGATTCCACATACCGCCTGAAATGCTCAATGCCTTCTTCAATCACCTTTGTATCCTGTTTCGCCTTTACCAAAACCAATGCCCCCTGAGATATCGCAACGAAGTGTTCTGCCAGGCTTCTCGTATCAATCCGTAACCGTGGAGCATACATCTGTTTGGCTTCATCAAGAATCTGTTTGAGCATATCAGCAAACAGGGAAAATTTTTTATCACAAAGAGATCGTATTCCCGGGTAAGTAGAGGAAAGCTCCTGAGAAAAATTACCAATAAGACAGCTTTTTATAATTTGAGGGTCCCTTGCTCTATCTGCAAAGGAGTCAAGAAATCCATGCAGCCTCTTGAGCGGGTCTTTTATGGTATTGAAAGGCATCTCCTGAACCATCTGCATTTGAAGCTGCCAGAAATATTCAAGAGCGGCTTTTCCCAAATCCTCTTTACTATCGAAATAATGAAAAAAGCCGCCCTTGGTAATACCCGCCTTTTCGCATATCTCGTCAACGGTCGTGGCGGTATAGCCCTTGGCAAGCATGAGCTCCGTTGCGGTTTGAAGCAGTTTATTTTTCGTTGAAGGGGTCTCTTTGAGGGATTTCATAATTCACAAACCTACCGGTTGGTATGTAATGTAGCAAGGGTAGGAAACTGTGTCAAGAAGATTTTTTTGGATTTTGCATTGAGATATGTTTACGGTATTTCGCATTTTGTGATACTATGAATTGAAAAACAATAGAATGGATGTTTCCCAAAATCAGCAAATGAATCATAAATCAGAAATCGCAAATCGCAAATCAGGAAGGGGCGCTGTAATAGCCATAGACGGCCCGGCAGGTTCCGGCAAATCCACTCTTGCAAAATTTCTGGCAAAGGAATTGGGTTTTACCTACATTGACACCGGCGCCATGTATCGCGCAGTTGCGCTCAAGGCGCATGAGATCGGCATTGACATGGAAGATGAGGCTTCGCTAAAAAAACTTTGCGCAAAAATAAATCTGCGGTTTGCCCCCTCACCCTCCCCTCTCCCC
>JACPZJ010000195.1 GCA_016195585.1 Nitrospirota bacterium
CAAAGGGGAGAGGTGACAGTGTTCTGTTCTTTAAGGGTTAATATGCCCCGCCCTTGAGCAGGCTCTCTGCAATCACCATACGCTGAATCTCGTTTGTCCCTTCAAATATCCTGTTTATCCTTGCATCGCGGTAGAACCTTTCTATCGGATAGTCTGCCATGTATCCTAAGCCGCCGTGAATCTGCATTGCCTTGTCAACTATCCTGTCCAGAGCCTCTGAGCAGTACATCTTGCAGATGGCAGATTCTTTGGAGAATCTTATATTGCTGTCGCACATCCATGCAGCGCGGTATGTCATGCTCTCCATTGCATATATCTCTGCTGCCATTTCTGACAGCATCCACTGGACTGCCTGAAACTCTGCAATGGGCTTTCCGAACTGTTTCCTCTTTTTTGCAAAGTCCATGCTTAGATTTAACAGTTCCTTTGATGCGCCGATACAGCCTGCTGCCAAACTCAGTCGTGCAATATCTAATGTCTTCATTGCAGTAACAAAACCTGCGCCGAACTGACCCAGCACATTCTCCTTTGGAACGCGCATATCCTGAAATATCAGCTCTGCTGTTGATGAGCCGCGGATACCCATCTTGTCCTCTATTTTGCCGACTGAAAATCCCTTTGTCTTTGTTTCTACAATAAAGGCTGTAACACCGCCATGCGCACGCAATGCTTTGTCTGTTACAGTAAACAGGACGATTACATCTGCTATATCACCGTTTGTAATCCAAATCTTGCTTCCATTGATTACAAAATAATCACCGTCACGAACTGCAGTTGTCTCAATGGCTGCTGCATCTGAGCCTGCCTGCGGCTCTGTTAAGCCAAAGGCGCCGAGCATCTTTCCCTGTGCAAGGGGAATCAGATATTTCTGCTTCTGCTCCTCTGTGCCGTCAAGATATATTGCAGTTGAGCAGAGGCTTATGTGCGCGCCTATTGTAACAGCGGTAGAGGCACAGCCTCTGGAAAGCTCTTCAAGCATTATGCAATAGCCTATCTCACCTATTCCAGCGCCGCCGTATTTTTCTGGAAAGGGTATGCCCAATAAACCGAGATCTGCTGCCTTGTTTATCAGCTCCCTCGGGACTTTATGTTCTTTGTCTATCTTAGCTGCTAATGGTTTAATCTCATTGAAGGTAAACTTCCTCACCATGTCACGCAACATATTGTGTTCTTCAGAAAAGGTAAAGTCCATAATGACCTCCTTAATCAAATAGGGTTCAAGGATTCGAGGATTAAAGGGTTCAAGTGGTAAAATAAAAAAATATAGAATGCAAAAAACCAAGATTAAGGCATTTCTTAATCTTACACTTTAATTCTTGATTCTCTCTTGACCACATGAACCCATGACCCCTTGAACCCTTATTTATCTCGAAACTTCGGCTGCCTCTTTTCTATGAATGCCTTTAAACCCTCTTTCATGTCCTCTGTCTCGCAGAGGCTGCCAAATAATTCTGACTCAAGCTTTAATCCGTCTTCAACAGATTTTTTATATCCCTCCTGAATTGCCTTTATCCCTGCTGATACTGCAACAGCGCCTTTAGTTACAATCTTTTTTGCAATGCCCTTTGCCTGTTTTAATACCTCTGCATCAGGCACCACCTTATTGACAAGCCCCAGCGCCTTTGCCTCCTGAGCCATGATCATATCACCTGTTAATATCAGTTCCATTGCCCTCGCCTTTCCAATTAATCTTGGCAGGCGCTGTGTGCCGCCAAAACCGGGGATGATTCCAAGATTAATCTCAGGCTGGCCGAGGCGAACACGTTCGCCAACAACACGCATGTGGCATGCCATTGCAAGCTCCATACCGCCGCCGAGGCACACGCCATTGATTGCAGCAATGGTTGGTTTTATGGAGTTCTCAAGCCTACTTATAATCTCCTGACCCTTTGTCGTTGCCTCCATCCCTTCTTTTTTGGATGAGATATTTACAATCTCCTTGATATCAGCGCCTGCAACAAAGAAGGCGCCGGCGCCTGTTACAATAATTGCCTTTGCATCATTATTCTTTGAAAGCTCATCAAGGGTGCTGTTAAGCTCTTTCATCACAGGCATGCTTAATGCATTGGCAGGGGGGTTGTTGATGGTGATAGTTGCAATATTCTCCTCAATCACATAATTAACAAACTGGTTGGCCATTTGATCCCTCCATTTTAATTTTTTACTGATTAAGTATACCCCGAACCCCTTAATTTGGCAAGGTAAATTGATAAATACCGGCTGCCTTGATTTAATGGGCATATAGGTATATAATTAAATTGAAATTTTATGGATATATTGTCACCATCCAATTACCTATATAACCCACATGCAATTCCTCCTTTAATCACGGGTCTTTTAATTCTGTTGTTGGGTGTATTTGTCCTTTCTAAGAATATCAAGGACCTAAAACATATAGTATTTTTTATTTTTACAGTGAGCATTGCAATATGGCAGATCAGCAGCTTCTTTTATCACTCTGCGGTAAGCAATGATATTGCCTATTGGTGGGCAAGATACATTCTCTTTTTTGGAATCTCTTTTATTCATATCCATCCCTACTACTTTTCTGTGCTGATGCTAAATCTTAAAAACCAGAGGAAATTCGTAATCCTCGGTTACATTATCGGCGCAATATTCTGTATTATACAGATAAGCACAGGATATGTCTTCTCTGGCCAGAAAAGGGTATACTGGGGCCATGCGGGTGTCCTCGGGCCGTTAGGGGTCTATTATTTAATCTTTTTTTACACCTATGCAGCAGCCCTTTTGTTAAATTTCTATCTTGGTTATAGAAGGGCAGTTACTGATGCAGAACGACTTAAGCTGAAATATCTTTTTGTGGGACTCCTTGTTGCTACAACAGGTTCTATTGATTTTGTTGCCATGTCAAAATATGAGGTCTATCAGTTCGGCTATCTTTTTGTGGATGCCCTTGCTGTGATTATGGCATATACCATTGTCCGCCACCGGCTGCTTGATATTGAGACAGTGGCGCATAAAACCCTGTTATGGATAACAACATCTATATCAATTGTAGTTCCCATATTCATACTTGTTCTTTTACTGAGGGAATGGGTAGAGAGATTAACTAATATTCAGAGGACAATTTTTCATACTGTTATTTTCTTTATTCTCCTTGCGCTCTATAATAAGTTAAAACCCAGCGTTGATCATTTTTTTGGCAGGAGGAGATATAACGCAGAAGATGTCTTCATAAAATTTATTAAGGAGATCGCCCTGATAAAAAGTGTAGAGGAGCTTGCAGATAAGATCATTAATACCCTCTCGGATGTTTTTTATACTAATAACATAAAGATCATTCTCTTTGACGAGGATTGCAAGAGCTGCCTGCTGGTTAAGGGCATTAGCGACGGCATTGATAAAAATAAAAACTATCTCCCTGATCCCATTTTATTAGAATGGCTTAGAAGGTGTGGTGATGTGGTAGAGGCGGAGCAGATTGTGATTGACCCTAAATATTCAGATATAAAAGAGACAGCTTTAAGGTATTTTAACAGCCTTGAGGCAAAGATATGCATCCCAATTGTATTTTATGACAGGCTTCTGGGATGCATCACGTTGGGGAGGAAGAGGAATCTCAGGGCCCTTACCATTTCAGATCTGAATCTCCTTTCTATGTTCAGGATGGAGGCGGCTGTTGCGCTGTCTAACTCCATAAGTTATACCACGCTCCAGACATATAGAAACGAATTAGAAGAGAAGGTGAGAGAGAGGACCGAGGAGTTGACGCGGACATATCTGGAGCTTAAAAAGGAGCATGAAAAGACAAAGGAGATCGCAAGGCTTAAATCGCTCTTTATAGCCAATATAAGCCATGAACTGAGGACGCCCCTCAGCACTATAATAGGCTTCACCGAGCTTCTTCAGGGCAAAGACTTTGGCCCGCTCACTGAAAAACAGGAAAAATATGTGGATAGCGTCTTAAACAGAAGCAAACACCTCCTTCAACTTATAAACAATATCCTTGACTTCTCAAAGATAGAGGCAGGTAAGATGCCTGTTGCTGCAAACGACTTTTTTATAACAGATCTGCTGAATGAGGCTGTGGAGAATATCCTGCCCATTGCCGCCAAAAAAGAGATAAAGATAACAACAGAATACGAAAATAACATGC
>JACPZJ010000008.1 GCA_016195585.1 Nitrospirota bacterium
ACAATAAACATGTGCGATGTAGCAGGATTTGCATCCATAGGTATCTTCTCAGCAGCAGAGTCCAGCTTCCTCAGGGCATTCGCAAGGGATAGAGGATTGCCGTGTATCTTCGCACCGCCCTCATCTGCTATATACTCCCTTGAGCGGGAGATGGCCATCTGGATTAGCATTGCTGCAATAGGCGCAACAATTATCATAACGATGCCTGCTATAGGGCTTCCGCCCTCCTCATCCCTGTCGCTCCTGCTGCCGAATATCATTGCCCACTGCGCCATGCTTGCAAGCATGCTTATGGCGCCTGCCATTGTGGCTGCAATCGTCCCGATTAATATATCCCTGTGCTTGATATGGGCAAGCTCATGTCCAAGGACGCCTGACAGCTCGTCGCTGTCTAATATATTTAGTATCCCTGTTGTTACAGCCACTGCTGCATGATTCGGGTTTCTGCCTGTTGCAAAGGCATTTGCCGCTGGGTTATCCATTATATATACCTTTGGCATGGGCAGATTTGCCTTCATTGTCAAATCACGGACAATCCTGTAAAGCTCTGGCGACTCTGCCTCTGTAACCTGCCTTGCACTATACATGGACAGGACAATCTTATCAGAGAACCAGTAGACACCGAAGTTCATTATTGTTGCCATTGCAAATGCCAATACCGCGCCGTTCCTGCCGCCTAATGCTGAGCCTGCAAAGACAACAAGAACAGTTAAAGCAACCATTAAAATCATAGTCTTCATTGTATTCATATTTTATCACCCTCCAATTTCAATAAGAACCCCTCCTTTTATTCCTCCCCTTACTAAGGGGAGGGCAGGTGGGGTGAATATATTAATTTTGGCAGCCGCAGGCTTCAGCCATCTCCCCCCTCTTACTTCAATCACCCTCACCCTTGCCCTCTCCCATAAAGGGAGAGGGGAGGATGTTTTTACTTATTTATAAAATTTAATATCGCCTTTTCAACAGCAGAGATATCAACAGTAGTATTTATGCAATAACCGTATGGCCTTTCATTTGGTATTGCAATTACTGGTAAAGGATATGTTTCCTTTAGTCCCATTGCAAGCTCCTTTTCGCAGGCAACTGCCACTACTGCCTCTGGCCTCTTTTCCTTAATCAATCTCTTTGCAAGGCCGCCGCCTGTTGCCACTGATATTTGCAGATTATACTGCCTTGATAAGGCATCAAGGTTTTTGATCTCGCACTTGCCGCACTGCAGGCAGTTATGTATATCGCCTGTTATCTTCACCTTGCAGTCATCATACTGCAGGCAATGCGGCAGAAGCACAAGCAGCCTCTCAATAGTTATCTTCCTCTGCTTGGACATCACAAGCTGATTATTCAAATCAGCAAAGGCGCCGTCTATTTTCTCCTTTGGCACCCTAAAGACCTTCCCAATCACCACAATAATGGGATATAGCATCTTCATTACCCATCCCCTGAGCCTCTGGGCAAAGGCCATATCCCTTCCGCTGATTATCCCATAAATCAGTATAGCAGCGCCGATAAACAGCGCTGTCAATAATGCCACAACAATAACCAGCCCTATCTTAGGCAAAAAGGGATGGATATTCGCAAGGCCGATTGTTGGTATCAGCCACAATAAAAATATTATTATACTAACAAAAAGTATTGCGCTTATAGTAAGTGTTGCGAGAATCTTTTTACTGCCCTGCATTTATGCACCCAAAATAATACCTGTTTCTATCTTATTGCCCCTTAAAAAATCAGATACAGCCATTCTTTTTTTGTTGGCAGGCTGCATCTCAGTTATGGAAATAGCACCCTTGCCGCAGGCAATATCTATTTTGCCCCCATCTACGTTTATTACCGTCCCCGGGGTTACAATTCTATTATTGCCAACTGCTGTCTTCCACACCCTCCACACCTCGCCTTTATAATAGGTAAAGGCGCCGGGCCACGGGTCCATGCCCCGCACCATATTATATATATTTTCTGCTTCCCTTGTCCAGTCTATTCGGCCATTGCCTTTCTTTAAAATAGGCGCAAAACTTGCCTTGCTGTTATCCTGAGGAATCGCTTTAATCCTGTCCACATCAATAGCTTCCAATGCCTTAATCAGGAGTTTTACGCTAAGCTGGGAGAGCCTGACAGATAATGTTCCTGTGGTATCGTCCTTTGCTATAGGTATACCCTCTTGAAGCAGGATATCCCCTGTATCAAGCCCCTCATCCATCTGCATTATCGTAATGCCAGTCTCTTTTTCTCCATTAATAATAGCCCAGTTAATCGGCGCTGCGCCCCTGTATTTTGGTAAAAGTGATGCATGGACATTTATGCAGCCATGCTTAGGCAGATGGAGAATCTTTGACGGAAGTATTTTCCCAAAGGCAGCAACAACTATTATATCTGGAATTAACTCAGAAAGGGTTTTTATAAACCCCTCATCCTTCATTCTCTCAGGCTGCAGGACTGTAAGCCCTGCTTTTAATGCCCGAACCTTCACAGGCGGAGGCGTAAGCCTCTTTTCCCTGCCAGCAGGTTTATCAGGCTGGGTGACAATTGCAGCTACATTGTGTTTGGAATTTAGTAGCGCATCAAGGCTCGGTACTGCAAATTCAGGTGTGCCCATGAAGATGATCTTCATCTGTCACTTCACAGCCTGTTCTCTTGCTGCTTCCTTTAGCTGTTTCATTAACCGCCTCTTAAATATATCCCTCTTTATAAAACCTATTCTATCAAGAAGGAGTATGCCGTCTAAATGATCTATCTCATGCTGGATCACCGTCGCAAGAAAGCCTGTCGCATCAATATTTACTGCATTGCCATTTTTGTCAAGACCTGTTACCTTTATGTTCTCTGCCCTCTTAATCTCTGCCTCAAGCCCGGGAACACTCAGACATCCTTCCTTCATTATTGCCTCTCCATCTTTCTCTATAATCTCAGGGTTTAACAGCACAGTAAGTTTCCCTTCTTCATTCCGCACAGAAGGATCAAATACAATAAGCCTGATAGACATTCACACCTGAGGCGCAGCAAGACCGACCCCCGGTGCAGCGTACATGGTCTCAAT
>JACPZJ010000192.1 GCA_016195585.1 Nitrospirota bacterium
ATATTCTGTAGGGGCGAACTTTATGTTCGCCCTTGTTTAAAATTTCGTGCTTAGTGCTTAGAATTTCGGATTTTTATTTTACTGCCTTCAGCCTTGCCTCTGCCTTCTTCTTCTCAGGCGCAAATATCATCTCATGTATGGCCGCGCCCGCCGGAACCATTGGGAATACATCCTCTTCCCTGTCAATTAGAAAGTCCATTAATACAGGCTTCTTTACCTTTATTGCCTCTTTTATCACACCCTCCACATCTGACGGCTTGACAGCGCGCAGGCCAACAGCGCCATAGGCCTCAGCTAATTTAACAAAGTCCGGGCTTCCTGCAAGATTAACGGATGAGTATCTCTTATCAAAGAAGAGCTCCTGCCACTGCCTGACCATGCCGAGATACTGATTGTTCAAGATAGCCACCTTGACATTGAGATTATTCAGCACAGCAGTGGCGAGTTCCTGTATATTCATCTGTATGCTCCCATCGCCTGCAATATCAAATACCAGTTTATTTGGAAAGCCTGCCTGAGCGCCTATTGCAGCAGGAAAGCCATAGCCCATTGTGCCGAGTCCGCCTGATGAAAGGAGTGTCCTCGGTTTTTCAAATTTATAGAACTGGGCAGTCCACATCTGATTCTGGCCGACCTCTGTTGTTATTATGGCCTCGCCATTTGTAATCTCATTAATCTTCTCAATCACAAATTGCGGCTTTATTATATCATCCTGCTCATAGCTTAGCGGCCGCTCTCTCTGCCATTCAGCTATCTGTTTTAGCCATGCATCCCTTATCTTGTCCCAAGGCTCTGCCTCCGGGCTCTCCTTTATTGCCTGAATCAGGTCAGCAAGCACCAGCCTCGCATCACCCACAATCGGCACATCCACATGGATGTTTTTTCTTATTGATGTGGGATCAATATCAATATGTATGACCTTTGCATTTGGCGCAAAGTCCTCCACCCTTCCTGTCACCCTATCATCAAACCTTGCGCCCACAGCAATAATTAAATCCGAATTATGTACAGACATGTTTGCTGCATAGGTTCCGTGCATGCCGAGCATGCCGAGTGACAATGCATGTCTTCCGGGAAAACCGCCGAGACCGAGGAGCGTCATGGTTACAGGCATCCTTGTCTGCTCTGCAAGCTCCTTCAACTCTGCTGATGCATTGGAGAGGATAACGCCGCCGCCTGCATATATAATTGGCTTCTTTGCCTTTGCAATAAACTGGGCAGCCTTTCTTATCTGCCACTTGTTCCCATAATATGTGGGCTTGTAGCTTCTAAGCTCTACTTTATCAGGATACTTAAAATCTGTCTTTGCCTGTGTTACATCCTTTGGCAGGTCAATCAGCACAGGGCCGGGTCTTCCTGACTTTGCAATATAAAAGGCCTCTGCAACAATGTCTGCAAGGTCATTCACATTCTTAACAAGATAGTTGTATTTTGTGCACGGCCTTGTTATGCCGACGATGTCTGCCTCCTGAAAGGCGTCATTGCCAATCATCTTTGTTGCCACCTGACCTGTAAACACAACAATAGGTGTGGAATCCATAAAGGCAGTGGCAATGCCTGTAACTGTATTTGTAGCGCCTGGGCCTGATGTTACCAGCGCAACACCAACCTTACCTGTTGCCCTTGCATAGCCGTCAGCCATGTGCGTTGCGCCCTGCTCATGCCTTGTAAGGATCACATTTAGATTCTTCTCGCCATACAGCACATCAAAGATGCTCAGAACCACGCCGCCGGGGTAGCCGAACACGGTCTTCACGCCCTCTTTTTTAAGGCTCTCTACAAATATCTCTGCACCTGTCTTTTTTGTTGTCATGTTTTTAAGATTTTATAAAAATTTTTAATATTCGGCAAAGTAAAAAGCTCCAGATGCAAGGCGGAGCGAGGACTCGCAACGCAGCAGATGGGCTTTTTACAAAGCCGATCCCTCTTTTAAAACCGCCCCCGTGCTTGCCGATGTCACTATTTTAGAATACCTCTCCAAATATCCACCCTTTATCTTTGGTGCAATCGGCTTCCATTTTGCAAACCTTGCCTTTATCTCTTCTGGGCTTAATCTTAATTCAAGTTTTCTTTTTTGGATATCTATAACTATTGTATCACCATCTCTGACAATTGCAATCGGCCCTCCCTCCATTGCCTCTGGAGATACATGGCCTATGCATGGTCCCTGCGTGCCGCCTGAAAATCTGCCGTCTGTAATCAAGGCAACAGAGTCTGCCATGCCCATGCCTGTTATTGCAGCAGTTGGCGCGAGCATCTCCCTCATGCCGGGACCGCCTTTTGGGCCTTCGTATCTTATTACCACCACATCGCCTGATTTTATCTTATTCGCCATGATTGCCTTCATTGCTGCGTCTTCTGAATCAAAGACCTTTGCCTTTCCTCTGAACTTCATCATTTTCTCGCTTACTGCTGTCTGCTTTACAACTGCGCCATCAGGCGCGAGATTTCCCTTTAATAATGCAATGCCGCCCTCTTTATGATATGCCTTATCAAGCGGCCTGATAATTTCTTCATCCACAATATTTGCTTGTTGAGCAATCTCATAGACGGTTTTACCACTTACAGTATTATTGTTTTTCAGCTTTGGCCTTAATCTCTTTAACACCGCAGGTATGCCGCCTGCATATTCCAAATCCTCAAGATAATATTGGCCTGACGGCAGAAGGCTTGATATATGCGGTGTCTCCCTGCTTATCTTGTCAAAAAGCTCCGGGTTTATATTAACACCGGCCTCTTTTGCAATTGCAGGGATATGCAAGACTGTATTCGTTGATCCTCCGAGCGCCATATCAACTCGTATGGCATTTTCAAATGCATTCTTATTCATTATCTTCTTCGGAAGCACATCCTTCTTAACAAGCTCAACAATCCTCATCCCGCTCTCGTATGCAATCCGCCTCTTATTTGCAGAGACAGCGAGGGCAGTTGCACATCCTGCAAGCGACATGCCGAGCGCCTCTGTTACACAGGCCATGGTGTTTGCAGTATACAATCCCTGACAGGAGCCGGGCCCCGGACAGGCGCACATCTCAAGATTTGATAATTCCTCTTCTGTAATCTCGCCCTTCCGGTATCTTCCTATCGCCTCAAATGTCCCGCCGACAAAATTGACCCTCGCCTTTTTATAATGGCCTGAGAGCATTGGCCCTGCTGTAACCACAATGGCAGGGATATTCACCCTCGCTGCGCCCATGAGCATACCCGGTGTAATCTTATCGCAATTTGTAAGCAGCACAATCCCGTCAAATGAGTGGGCGTATGTTATGGTCTCAATGATATCTGCAATCAATTCACGAGAGGGCAGGGAGTAGTGCATGCCCCTATGTCCCATTGCAATGCCATCGCAAATACCGGGAACGCCAAAGAAAAAGGGATAGCCGCCTGCAGAGTGTACGCCCTTTTCAATGAACCTCTCAAGGTCGCGCATACCAATATGGCCGGGTATAATATCTGTATAACTTGTTGCAACAGCGATGAGGGGCTTCTTTAAATCCTCTCTTGTTATGCCTGTTGCAAAGAGGAGCGCCCTGTGCGGCGCCCTCTCAATGCCCTTTTTTATCACATCGCTTCTCATCTGGATTTTTACCTTCTAATAAATTGATTCAAACAATGAATTAATTTAATACTTTAACACAGTGGGAATATTAGAGTCAATAAAATTTCGGCAAAAGTAGTTGAAATTTAACGAGATAGTAGGCGGGTTAGTTATTGTTATTTCTTTGCCCCTATATGCAGTAGCCAAAGGAATACTGCCACTGCTGCATAGGCTATTGCAAATTCAGTTGCAGCGCCAATACCGAACCTGTTGCCAATCCCTGCAGGTGTTAAAGAGTAGGCATGGATTATGCCAAAGAAGGACATTGCAGCGCCTGTTGCTGCCCAGAGCGCTGCCTTCTTGTAATCCTTTTCTATTACATAAACTGACATGGCAGAGAGTATCATGGAGGTAAAGATGAATCCCTGACTTAGCGCTATGACGCCGCTGATTGGTATTATGCCCTGAAAGCCTCCGCTGCTTACTGTGCTGTATAATGTTGTCTTTGCAGCCCGCAGGCCAGACTCTACCATGTTTAATCCCCATGATGCAAGCGAGGGAAACAGGCCGATGGCAACTGCAAGGGCATGGTGCTTTGGCGTCTCCTGAAATGCCTGTGCAGCAATGATAATGCCTATCCAGAGGAGGATGCCGACGCCTGCCTCAAGGGGAATAAGCCTCAGCACAGCATCCATTGTGCCTGTAAAGCATATAAAGGCAATAAAGATGCCATTTAATATTGAATAACCGGTTTTTGCACCCAGCGCCTTCCACCCCGGATGGCCGATATAAATCGTAGTTGGGATTGAAGAGCCCCATTGGAATAATCACAGACATATACCGCCAGACATATTCACTGCTAATCAGACTAAAAACGCTTCCAATAACAGGTATCGGCGGATGAATTGCAACACCTATGCCCTTGCTCCAGTCAGGATCAAAATAACCGCTCATGCCTGAAAGATTCAGCGCCCATGCTATTGCAGTTCCAACTCCAATGGCAAAGAGGCCGCCTGGTATGCCGCCGGGCAGGCGCACATGGGACATATAATAAAACAGAATTATCGCAGCAGGGATTAGCGCAAGCCCTGGCTTTGCAAAAATCTGAAAGGCAAACTCCATAGAGATAAATGTTATGGCGATTCCGGCAAGCGTTGAAAGTAAAGCTGCCCTCGGCGTTATCCTTCTCAGCCAATCGCCGACAAAGGCGCCTGCTGTTTCTATTACACCGCTAAAAAAACAGGCAACAAGTCCAACCTTCCATGCAAGGTCTGGGTTCTTTGTCTCATGATAAACAGGCGCCATTACAAAAAAGATGTATGCAAAGAGGCTGACTGTGTTTATGCCATAGGGAAGCGCTGTTACATCATCCCTTCCTGTGCGCATGGCGAGCCGCCTCGCCTGTATGGAGTAAAAGATATTTCCTGCTATGATGGAGATTGCTGCACCGGGGAGGATGTAACCGAAGATTACCTCATTAGGTATTCCTGCAACCCTGTTGGTGAGTGCAACAATCAGCATCAACTGTATCAGGTTGTCTATTGCCAACCCAAAAAACCCATCAAGGTCTTTTTTTACAAACCAAGGGTATGAGATATTTTTATTCACAGGCATTTCCTCTTTTTGTCATTCCCGTGCAAACGGTAATACAGACACCACCCAATGTATCAATAAATAACAGCAGGGATTTTATAGCACAATCTTATTATCCTTTCCAGTAAAAAAATCTAAAGCCTTTCTTAATGAATTTTGTAACAAAAAAATTGACGGAACATTATTTGTCAATATACAATGCTATTAAATGTAGAATAGGTTTAAAAGTAAATGCACCCCTCCATCTTCTGACACCTGTCTGCCGACAAGCAGGCAAGATATGATACATTACCAGACATAGATTGCTTATTGACTTGCTTTAAAAAGTGTGATTTAATTCTACCAAAAATAGTGGTCTTTATTGATCTGGAGTAATAAAATAAAAAAAGGAGGCGACAATAATAATGGCCTTTTTTTAATACTGTTTTTATAACAGCAACCAAAGTCCTGATACCTAAGGACTGTATAAAATAATAATACATTGATGATTTTGCTGTTTACAAAAACTTGGAGGTAAGGATATGGTTTTAAGGCACTATATGCAATACAGCAGTTCATTCATCGCCAAGATTGTTTTAATGTCTGCCATGTTTTATCTTGGTTCAGCAGGCTGTGCCAAGAGCCTGCCTGAAATCACGGTTCAAAACATTTCTAATTATAAAACCTTTCAAAACAAAAACGGAGTTAGCATTGCCATTGATCCATTTATAGAAGAAAAAAGATTAGACAATTTTTTTGGCACAGACCTTCTTTACGATTTCGGCATCCTGCCTGTTCATATTATTATAGAAAACAATATAAATCAGCCTATATTAATAGAGGGAGAAAATATTTTATTGGTAGATGCTAAAAATGAGATAATACAGAAACTGTCTGTATATTCAGCGCCAGTTGAAAAATTAGGGTCAGAAGGGGGAGCAGCAATAGGTATGGCGGGATTTTTAATGGGTGGATATTTAGGCATGTTCATATCATCAAGCATTTATCATCAATCTGTTATAAAATCTGAAAATGTGGAAAACAATCTTAAGATAAAGGCATTGTATGACAAGAGCATTTATAATAAACTTGAATTACATCATGGTTTTGTTTATCTCGTTCTTGTGGATTCAACAATATTAGATAATGCAAATCTACAGATAAAGGTTAAAAATATTAAAACAGAAGCCTTAACTACTTTTGATTTTAACATGGCGTCTCTTAAAAAAGAAGTCAAGCGCAGAATAAAGGAGACCAAAAATGAATAATAATAGGTACATGCTTGCTGTTTTCCTTTTGCTTTTTATGGCGCTATCGCCTCTAACAGCTATGACTGACGACAGTATCAGATTGGGAAGCCTTAATATTATGCGGCACGCTGAACCAAAAATACCCTTGAAGGCGTGGCTTTATATGGATAAGAGGTTTCGTAATTTTACTTTTTCTTGGAAAAAATCCCAAAAGATAGAAATAGGTGAGGGTTTAAGCAGAGGCACTGAGGAGGCATTAATGGAAATATTTAATGAGGTGGTTGTAATTAATGCTGAAAAGCCGTTAAAGGAGATATTTAATGAATCGGTTATAATTAATATAAAGCCTGATATATCTAAGAAAAATGATGAGGTAATCATTAAACCAGAAATAGTGGATGTTTTCTGGATTAGCTCTGATATAGAAGATTCACAAGTTTATCTTTTTTGTAAATGGACCATTTTTGATACTAAAGGGAAAGTTCTATATGTAAATACTATAAATGCTATAGGCAAGGATAATAGTTCTTTTCGCTCTACACGGGAGAGGAAAGCCATGACCCAAGCTGTAGAAGACCTTTACAAAAAACTTCTTACACAGATGTACTCTTCAAAATGGTGGATGTATATTAGATAAAAAGAAGCAATGCAATTCACAAATTTTAACAGAAAAATAATAATAACCTGTTAATTTAGCCAGAAAGGAGCCGGTAATGAAAAAGAAAGGGTCTGCAATTTGTAATCAGAAATCTATTTTGGGTAATTTAAAACAATGTCTTTTATTTCTGTCCTTATTTCTTATCTTTTTTGTATACAATGTTTTTGCAATGACAGCCGAGGAGATCCTGTTATTAAAAAGGGCGGGAGTGCCTGATGAGAAGATAATGGAAATGCAGAAGAAGGAAGGATCTCCTTCTGCGCAAGCACAAAAGCCAGCGCCTAAAATTAACCCATTTGACTGGAATGAGGATGGGAAAAAGGATATAATTACAGGTTCTGAGAACGGCAGGGTATATGTATATATAAACAGAGGGACAAATTCTCAGCCTGTGTTTGCTGCTCCAATGGAAACCGGTGTCAACACAGCAAGGCATTCTGTTCCTTATGTTATTGACTGGAATAACGATGGAATAAAAGACATACTTACAGGCGCAAGATCAGGTGAAGTGTTTGTCTCTATTAACAATGGAGACAATCTGCATCCGATGTTTGCAGAAGCAATACAACTGAATGACGGCGACCTTGATGTAGGCAGCTTCTCTTCTCCGGCAATGGTAGACTGGAATGGCGATGGCAAAAAGGATTTGATTGTGGGAAATAAGAATGGGAAGATAGTCCTTTTTTTCAATAAAGGCGAAGATAATGCGCCCATCTTTTCTGCAAAGGGCATGGAGGCATTAATAAGTGTAGACAGCTTTGCAGCGCCTTTTATAGTTGACTGGAATAGTGACGGCAAGTTTGATGTAATAAGCGGCTCAGGAGATGGTAAAATATATATTTTTATTAATGAAGGAAATGAAAAGTTTCCTAAGTTTGGCAAGGCACAAGTACTTCAGGTAAACAACAAGGAGCTAAAACTTCCAAGCCCTACTTCTGTTGTTGCCCTTGACTGGGATGATGATGGAAAGATAGACCTGCTCGTTTCTAATAAAGGGGCAGTTGAAGAGGGGCCGACCCCAGACCGTAAAAATATTATTCCCCTTGGCATCTATCTTTTGCTGAACACAGGAACAAAGGAGAAGCCAGAATTTAAGGAGATGAAGCAGATTAAGGGAAAATTCCGGGACGATACAGTGCTTTAATTAATGTTAAATTCGCAGCTTTTTATTTTCGTATTTATGTTCTTTTTTCAAGATATGCCTTTGCCTTTTCTAAAAAATCCTCGTAAAAAAGCCTCGCTTCTGATATAAACTTTTTTATTGATGACCATCGTATGTCAAGGTATTCATGCGAAATAATATTTCTCAACCTCACCCACCTTGAAAGCTGCTCAATATTCTTCTTGTCAAAACTGGGAAGGACTGCAAGTCTCTCTATCATCTCCTTATAAGTATCTGCAAGTGACTGGCCTTCGTAGGAGAGAATAATTTTGGCTATATCTATGGATGAATTTATAATATTTTCAATCCATCTTTCTACATTTCTTCGTTTATCTCTCTCGCTATTATATTCTTCCCATGAAAGGGACTCAAAGTTCTTAAAGTCCTTCAGCTCATTTTCAAGGAAGGTTATATGTTTAATCAGCCTGAATTTAACCTCTTTTTCCAATCGCGGCCTTCTCCATATAATCCTTAATTACAAAATCCATAAAATCCTCTGCCTCATTTGTTACTACCTCTATAAAATCGAGATACAACCCCCAATCATTTATTGCAAGGGGCATGCCTCTTATTGCGCTTGCTGCAACAGATGAAGGCACCCTGTTTAACACAAGCAGCTCAACCTCCCTTTTTAATAGCTGCTCCATGTCTGCCCATATCTTATCTTCATCTTTGTAAAAGCAATTTTCTTCAAATTCTATAGGATGTCTTTTTTCAGGGTAAAAATAGACGGCAATATCTACATCTGAAAGTATAGTTGCCTTTCCCTTTGCCTGAGAGCCAAATAAAAAGGCAAAGGCAATATACGCATGGTTTTCAAAATATTTTTTTAATAATTTTATCTCTGCCTCTTTCATGCTTTTTATTATACTATCAGGACCTTGAAAAAGCAATGCCTCATAATCACCTAATCTCCACTGTCTCGATGCCTTGCTATTTCAGCGCTTTTTTAATGGAAAAGGCTTGACTGTAAAAAGTTGTCCATTTATAATTTGACAAATATAGAAGAAGTAGAAAAGTAAAAGTTATCTGTAAAAAGGAATTAGCTGAATGAGAAATTTTATATTGGCATTTATAATAAGCATCCTGCTTTTATCAGCATATGTTAATGCAGGCTGGATCGATAAACAAGGTAATAAAATACCCGATTCAGACAATATGAAATCAGTAGGTAACTTAATTGCTCAATTAATACTTACAGACAAGGAAACACAAATATTTAAAAACTGGGATACGCCTTCTGAGTCTGTATATTTCCCAACTATAGACAGAATAGAAAAAAACAAAATATTAACCGCAGTAGTTGTATTTGGTGGTTGCGCTGTTAATACGAAGGGTAATTGTGATCTGGTAATGCAAATAACAGTATACCAACCGGATGGCGGCATTTATTCTAAACTCCCAGTGATGGAGGTGTGGTCAGGTAAGCCCCTGCCACCTAATAACACTCTTGGCTTAAGTAAAGATTACATGCGCATAATAATTGAACCACATGAACCAGCAGGTAAATATAAGGTGGAAACTAAAGTCATTGACAAAGTTAGTGGTAATAGCATGGTACTCACTGCATACTTCACAGCCATTGAGCCTAAATAACTAAAACACATAATAACATCCCTTTGATTTGCCAATAAGAACAGGATTGATTCCGTTAGTATCGTATCTCGACTGCCTCGTTCTTTGACACCCTGCGTGGCGCTGAAGGTGTCCTTGCAGGATAGCCGACAGGGACAATGGCAACAGGCCTTAGGTTGTCAGGCATTTGTAAAATCTCAAACACCTCCCATTCATTGAATGCGCCAACCCATACTGTGCCGAGGCCAGCCTCATGCGCCACAAGCATCATGGCCATAATACTTACAGACACATCCTGAATGGAATATAGGTGAGCGCCCCTGTCGCCATATCTTTTGGAAATTTTATTATCTGTGCATGCGACAATTGTTAAAGGAGCCTCTGCAATAAAATTCTGGCCAAATGCAGCTCTGGCAATCTCCTGTTTAAGTTTGGCATCTTTTACAAAATAAAACTTCCTTGACTGGAGGTTTCCTGCACTCGGCGCCCATATAAGGGCTTCAATAAGTTTATCTATTATTTCATCAGGTATATCTTTTTTCAGAAAGTGCCTGATACTCCTCCTCTCTTTTACTGCCTTCATGACATCCATAGTAGCCCTCTATTATTATTTTATCTTTGTAAATATTAATTTGCTGCCCTCTGCATCTACCCGCACCCTATCCTCCTCCTTAAATGTCCCATCAATTAATTTTAATGCAAGGGGGTTTTGTATGTCGCGCTGGATTATGCGCTTTAACGGCCTTGCACCATAAACAGGGTCAAAACCCTCTTTAGCAAGATACTCCTTTGCCTTGTCTGTCAGCTCAATCTCAATCTTCTTGTCTCCAAGCCTCTTTTTCAGGCGCCGCAGTTGAATCTCCACAATATTCTTTAACTGCTCCATGCCGAGAGGATGGAATATAATAATATCATCAACCCTGTTTAAAAACTCAGGCCTGAATTGTTCGCGGAGGGCGTCCATTACCCTGCGCCTCATCTCATCCTCATCTTTACCGCGGAGTTCCTGTATGTGCTGGCTGCCAATATTGGATGTCATAATCACAACAGTATTCTTAAAGTCAACAGTCCTGCCGTGACCGTCTGTGAGCCTGCCGTCATCAAGGAGCTGTAAAAGTATATTGAACACCTCTGGATGCGCCTTTTCTATCTCGTCAAATAGGATAACAGAATACGGCCTCCTCCTTACCGCCTCTGTAAGCTGGCCGCCCTCTTCGTATCCAACATATCCCGGAGGCGCGCCGATCAGCCTCGCTACTGCGTGCTTTTCCATATATTCGGACATATCTATCCTTATCATTGCCTGCTCATCATCAAAGAGAAATTCAGCAAGCGCCCGTCCAAGCTCTGTCTTTCCAACGCCTGTGGGCCCCATAAATATAAATGAGCCAATCGGCCTGTTCGGCTCCTGTATGCCTGCACGAGCACGGCGCACTGCATCTGAAACAGCAACAATCGCCTCGCCCTGTCCGACCACCCTCTGTTTAAGCCTATCCTCCATATGCAATAGTTTTTGTATATCGCCCTCAAGCATCTTTGTAACAGGCACGCCTGTCCACTTTGAGACTATCTCTGCCACATCCTCCTCGTCCACCTCTTCCTTTAGCATCTTCTGCCTGGATTGAATCTCCTGCAAGTTCTTATTTTCTCCTTCAAGCTGCTTTTGCAGTTCATTCATCTTTCCGTATTTTAATTGTGCAGCCTTTCCAAGGTCGCCTTGACGCTCTGCCTTCTCTTCTTCTATCTTTGTCTTTTCTATCTCCTCTTTCAATGCCCGGATATTCTGTATTATATCCTTTTCAGCCTGCCACTGCGCCTTGAGGCTGTTTCCCTTTGATGCAGGGTCAGTCTCCTTTTTTACAGCCTCCCTTTCTATCTCATGCTGCCTTATCTTCCTCTCTATCTCATCAAGCTCTGATGGCATGCTGTCTATCTCCATCCTTAATCGTGATGCAGCCTCGTCAATCAAATCTATTGCCTTATCAGGCAAAAACCTGTCAGAGATGTATCTGTGCGAAAGCGCTGCTGCAGATACAAGCGCCGAGTCCTTTATCTTTACGCCATGATGAACCTCGTATTTCTCCTTCAAGCCGCGAAGGATGGAAATGGTATCCTCCACATTCGGTTCTTTTATAAGAACAGGCTGGAACCTCCTTTCTAATGCAGCGTCCTTTTCAATATGCTTTCTGTATTCGTCAATTGTAGTAGCGCCAACGCAGCGCAGTTCGCCCCTCGCAAGCGCAGGCTTTAACATATTTGATGCATCTATTGCGCCCTCTGCAGCGCCTGCGCCAACGAGTGTGTGAAGCTCATCAATGAATAAAATAATCTGCCCCTCTGCTGCTGTAATCTCCTTTAAAACCGCCTTTAATCTTTCCTCAAATTCGCCTCGGTATTTTGCGCCTGCAATCAGGGCGCCCATGTCAAGGGAAACAACCCTTTTGTTCTTTAATCCCTCTGGCACATCACCGTTTACAATCCTCTGTGCAAGGCCCTCTGCAATTGCAGTCTTACCAACACCCGGTTCGCCAATTAAAACAGGGTTATTCTTTGTCCTTCGTGAGAGGACCTGTATCACACGTCTAATCTCATCATCCCTGCCGATTACAGGGTCAAGTTTTCCCTTTTGGGCAAGATCAGTCAAGTCCCTTGCGTATTTTGCAAGCGCCTGATACTTCTCCTCAGGCGTCTGGTCTGTAACGCGTTGTGCGCCCCTTAGCTCCACAAGGACTGCAAATATCCTGTCCTTTGTTGCGCCATTCCCCTTCAAGATAGCGCTTGCTGAACCTTCGCCGTCAGCAATGGCAATAAGCAGATGCTCTGTGCTGACATACTCATCCTTTAATCTCTCTGCCTCTTTTTCTGCGCGGGAAAATAGTTTATCAAGGCGCGGCGCTATATATATCTGTCCCACTCCGCCGCCGGTAACCTGCGGTATCCTGTTTAATTCATCCTCCAGCTCTTTTGTTATCTTCTTTGGGTCAGCGCCGAGTTTTTTCAGAAGAGGGATAACAACACCCTCTTCCTGCTCTAATAATGCTGATAAAAGATGCTCTACATCTATCTGCTGATGATTATGCCGCTCTGCAATGGCCTGCGATTTCTGCAGGGCGTCCTGTGATTTTAATGTCAATCTGTCAAAACGGATCATTTGTATGCCTCCATCTACTCCAGTTAAAAAACACGCTGAGGGTAAATTGGTTTATTAGGTTTATTGGTTGATGGAATTGGCAACACTAACTTATTCAACTTAATCAACCCAATCAACTTAATCAACAACAATCAGGTTCACTCCTTATCTATCTTTACCTTTATTGTCCTTCCAGATTTTACCAATGGATACTTCAACTCCTTCTCCCTTTCCATCAGCTCCTTTTGTAGTTCTTCCTTAACCTTTTTCATCATCTGCCTCATTGCATCCTCCATCTCGCCCCTCATCCGCTCCATCTTCTCACGCATGCTAAGGATAATTTCAACACCAGCGAGATTGACGCCGAGGTCGCGGGTAAAACGAATGATCATCTCTATGCGCTCCACATCCTCCTGCGAATACATGCGCACCCCGCCTTCCCTCCTCTTTGGCTTTACAAATCCCTCCCTTTCGTAGAGGCGGAGGGTTTGCGGATGGATGCCGAGCATCTCCGCAACAACGCTTATTAAATATAATGGCCTGTCCTTCTTCATTTATTAGCTCTTCCTGAAACCTTTAAATGTTATGCCTGCCCTTGGATTCTCATGGACTATTTTATCAAGGTCTTTTATAAGCTCCTTTGCCTTCTCGCTGATGTGTTTTGGCACAGTTGTCTTTACTGTTACATAATGATCGCCAGAGCCTCCGCCCATAAGATGAGGTATCCCCTTGCCTTTCAGCCTGAACTGCTGGCCATTCTGTGTGCCTGAGGGAATGGTTAAGGCAACTATACCATCCACAGTCGGCGCTTCTATTTTAGCGCCGAGGGCTGCCTCTGCAAAGGTAATCGGAATTTCTGAATAAAGATTGTCGCCTCTTCTTTCAAAAAAGTGGTGCGGCCTGACCCTTGTAATAATATACAGATCACCCGGAGGTCCGCCATTAATGCCTGCGCCGCCCTTGCCTGCAACACGCACCTTTGAACCTGTGTCAACACCTTTTGGTATCTTTACTGCTATAGTTTCATCCTTAAGGACAGCCCCATTTCCACCGCATGTCCTGCAGGGATTAAGATTGATCTTGCCTCTGCCTCCGCATCTCGGGCAGGTCTGGGAAAATCTAAAGGCTGCCTTCATTGCGGACACAGCGCCTGTGCCCTTGCAGTCAGGGCATGTCTGCGGGGATGTTCCGGGCTGATTTCCTGTCCCGCTGCAGGCGGCACATTGCGCCTCA
>JACPZJ010000193.1 GCA_016195585.1 Nitrospirota bacterium
AGAGATGGGCGGGTTTAAAACCCGCCCAGTATAATCTTACAAACCATCAGCCTTGTGGCACACTCCGCATTTGTTAGTATAAGGTATTGGCATGGCCTTTCCGGGGTCAACGCCCTTTACACCTGCATTGTCCTTCCTTGGAACATCAAAGATATGGGATGTGATATCATTCATCCAGTAGTTCTTGCCGTCTTTTGTGGATAAGCCCTTGCCGAATCCTGCGCCTGTCTGCATGGTCTTTGTGGCATGACAGTCAACACAGTTTATCTTTCCCTTTTCACCAATACCTATCTTTGCCTGCGTGTGAGCCTTTATGTCAGTATTATCCTTGTGGCAGGTGGTGCACAATGCGTTCTTTTCATCTGTAACAGATGCCCTCAACTGGTGTTTAAAATCAGTTAATCCATGGGGGTTATGGCAGTCTGTGCATGTTACGAGCTGTCTGCCGTTTCTGTATTTTTTGGACTTGAGAAAATCAGTATACTGCTGGTGATGGGACTTTGAATGGATGCCGTCAGGCCAGTAATCCTTTTCTTCAGCATCCTCACGGGTAGTATAATTTTTCAGGAAATCATTTCTGCTTGTGCCCGGAGGCATCATCTTGTTCTCTGCATTCACAGGCTGTTCATTTTTGAGGTAGCCGAGCGGCCTGCTGTGGCACTGGCCGCATATTATATCTGCCCTCTCTGAAGACAGCTTGCCGGGGCTTACAATGGCAACTGCCCTCTTTTCTATCGGCGCCTTGACATGCTCAGAACCGGGGCCGTGACACACCTCACATCCAATATTTAATTCATTCGGTATGCCGTCGCCATCAATATCATACTCTCCATTGGGGTCATTAACTGCGCCTGCAATATATTCATCTGATGCTGTCTTTGAAAGTGTATATCCTGTGTAATGGCAAGAGGCGCATTCCTTTTCAAAGGACTTGCCTTTTGGCGGGTCTGTCAGCTTCTTTGCCTCTTCATTGTACAGCCAGTCGCCATGATAATCCCTCCACTGCTTCCTTGTCCTGTCGCCAAAGCTGTCATCACCCATTGTGTTATACTGGAGAAATGGAAAGAAATTCCTGCCGGCCATGTAAAGGTATCTCTGCTTATAAAGCCCGCCGCCATAGGTCATCTCTACTGTGTATGTCCGCGCAGGGTCAGTGGGGTCTTTTGCATTTTCTGTTTTAAATTTTAGTCTGCCGTCAGTATCTTTAAAGAATGTTGCTGTGAAGCCCACGGATGCAGGGTCTGCTGGCGGCTTATCAGATATCATATATTTGTCAAAGCCCCTGCCCTTATCAAAGCTATGAAAGTAGAATTTTTTCCCTGCCTCAAGCATCTTCAGGCCTTTATCATAATCAGGAAACTTAGAGGAATCCTGAAGCCTGCTATCCTTTCCGGCTGTCCTTATTCCGAGCTTATGAAGGGTCTGTTTCTCGCTTTCATAGGCCTTATGACACATGAGGCACTTTGAACTGCCAACATAGGCGGCTGATTCAGGGGTATTTCCTGATACGAGGATATTTATTGATTTACCCCTTAGTTCAGTGGCATCCATTGAGTTGTGGGATTTATCCCCGCCCGGCAGGTAATTTTTGTCAGCGGGCTCTACATAAATAAAGTATCTGCCGTCAGCGATCTTTGCAATCTTAAAATTTCCTTTTTTATCTGTAACTGCCTTTGTATATTTAGCCCTGTTTGCAGCGAGGTTGTCTTCAAGTGGTTCATCGTTTGCAGCATCCCGTTTTATCTCAATCTTTGTCTTTGCCATTGCCTCAATATCTGAGGCAGGGATGAGATATACTGCGGCATTAGAGACAGGCTGTTTTGAGGCGTCTGTAACTGTGCCTGTTAAGACAGCGCCACCCTTTTTACTTTGTGCCTGTG
This sequence comes from Nitrospirota bacterium, assembly GCA_016195585.1. Lineage (GTDB taxonomy): Bacteria > Nitrospirota > CAKKRA01 > 9FT-COMBO-42-15 > 9FT-COMBO-42-15 > JACPZJ01. The sequence goes on from JACPZJ010000193.1 coordinate 1,881, forward strand.
TATTATAAACTATCAGGCCGAGCGCACAAAGAAAAGCAAACAACACAAAAATAATCTTCAGCTTCATTTTGTCCTCCTTTTTTAAAGGGGTTAAAGTAATGCCTCACCTTTGCTTATGTTTTTTAAACCACCTCCTTTTCACTAAAATCTTAGAGAAGATGCACCTTTCAGAAATTATCTTGTGGCATGTAACATGGCCTTTTCAACAGCCTGTGTCAGGACGAATGGAATAAAATAGTCAGCAGGATATTAGATAATGTATGTTTCTTGCTTAAATAATAATAAAATCACACATATAAAGTCAAGGATTTTAAAATATATCTGATTGAAAAGTAAAAGCAGTTATGGTATATTACATAAATAATTATTTTACCATAATAACATTAATTTCATAAAAAGGAGCGGTGTAATATGTCAAAGGGAAAAATAAGGGATACACTGGGTTTTATCTTAATTATCAGCGGATTTTTATCGGTATTATATCTGATCTTCAGGATTAAAGGGTATGCTGCAATTGCAGGGTCATTGCCTGAAGACAAGGTGGCTGGTGTTATAAGTTCAATAAGATATATTGTTGTGCTTGCCGGCTTTTTAATCGGCACCCTGATGGGCGCCATTGTCCAGAGATCTACATTTTGTATCGCTGCTGCATGCCATAATATTGTAACCACTCAGGACCTTACGCAGACAAGGGCTTATGCAATGGCGCTATTTGTTGCAATACTCGGCACACAGATGCTCTATCAATTCGGCTATGTTGATATAAACTACAGCGTCTATTTGTCATCGCCATTTACATGGCTCAGCTACATTGTTGGAGGTTTTATATTCGGCATCGGCATTGTTTACGGCGGCGGCTGTGCAAGCAGGATACTTGTCCGGGCTGGCGAAGGTAATCTTGGCGGACTTATAACAGTTATAGCATTTATATTCTCCTCATCAGCCACACTCTGGGGCATTACAGCAAGGCTAAGGGTTGACTATCTTAATTCATTGACATTAAGACTCCCTGCCCAGTATCTGCCTGAGATTATAAAATTCGTTCCATGGTGGATTGTATTGATTGTAATAGAGATCGCCCTCGCTATATTCATGTTAATCTCACCAAAGGGCACACCATGGCGCGGCTGGAGGTGGCCGCTTGCAGGCGCTGCTATAGGTCTTACAATTGTATTGGGCTGGTGGGTTAATGGCGCCGCTCATAAAACTGTACCCATTATAGATTCCTTTTCTTTTAGCAGCCCAAGCGACCCGTCACTCCTGCAGAAATGGAGGCCATGGAGCCTGACCTTTGCTGCTGCTGATGCACAGGCATTCAGGTATCTAATACTCTGGACAGGTGAAACAATTAACTTTGCCATATCTTCAGTATTCGGTGTGATCTTTGGTTCTCTCATTGCTGCCCTCTATACAAGGACATTTAACTGGGTTGCGCCAACGCTCCAACAATTTAAATACAACCTTGTGGGAGGCCTGCTCATGGGATTCGGCGCAATTGTGGCTATGGGATGCAATATTGGTCAGGGTTTGAGCGGAATCTCAACCCTTTCAGTCGGGAGCATCCTCACAATGACCTTTATCTTTATCGGCGCAATATCAGGCGCAAAGTATATGAACTGGCGTATAATGAGGGAGTTATGAGTTGTAGGGGCGAACGGCCGTTCGCCCCTACAAACTACAAACAAGAAAAAAGGGATATTGGAAGGATGAATCCGATAACTAAGATATTAATCGCCATCGGGATAATTCTTATAATAATCGGACTTCTCTATCAGATAGGAGGGAAATTCTTTCCACTCGGAAGGCTGCCGGGAGATATTGTGATAGAGAGGGAGAATTTCCGCTTCTATTTTCCAATTGTCACCTCAATAATTATAAGCATCATTATATCATTAATCCTTTACCTCTTTAGATTCTTTGGCAAATAAGGACGGCATGGAAATCTGGGTATATACATTAGGAAGCGTCTTTATAATCAGCGCTATATCACTGATTGGCGTTTTCAGCCTCTCCATTGACAGGGAGAGGTTGAAAAAAATGCTGCTCTTTTTTGTCAGCTTTGCCATTGGCGGACTTTTTGGTGATGCCTTTATACATCTCCTCCCCGAGGCATTTGAAAAGCTTGGCACAAATCTTATCACATCTCTCTATATCCTGCTCGGCATCCTCATTTTTTTTGTTCTGGAAAAGTTTATCCGTTGGAGGCACTGCCATATCCCCACATCAGAAGACCATCCCCATCCACTGGTTGCCATGAACCTGATTGGTGATACTGTGCATAACTTCATTGACGGACTGCTTATTGGCGCGAGCTACATTGTAAGCATCCCTATTGGAATAACAACTTCATTTGCTGTCATATTACATGAAATACCTCAGGAGATAGGAGATTTTGGCGTACTCCTTCATGGCGGCCTTTCTATAAGAAAGGCGCTGACATACAATTTCCTGTCTGCCCTGTCTGCTGTCCTCGGCGCAGTTATCTCATTGATTATAGGGTCGTATATTGAGGGTTATACATTGGCGCTGCTGCCAATTACAGCAGGCGGCTTTTTGTATATTGCAGGCTCTGATCTCATCCCTGAGCTTCACCATGAGGTCAGGGCATCAAGATCCTTATGGCAGCTTATCTCTATTATAATGGGGATCGGGGTCATGGCATTATTGCTATTACTTGAATAGATTTGCATTGACTTTCTTGACAAATAGATGTAAAAAATTAGCGATGATCATCGGTGTCCCAAAGGAGATAAAGGACAACGAATACAGGGCGGCCATGACCCCGTCAGGTGTCAGCCAGTTGATAAAAGACGGCCACAGGGTGCTTATCCAGAAGGACGCAGGCAGCGGGAGCGGATTTTCAGATGAAGAATATAAAGATGCTGGGGCAGAGATTATCGGAGATGCAAAAGGGGTTTTTGATAAGGCTGATCTGATAATAAAGGTAAAGGAGCCTCTATCAGCAGAGTTTTCACTGATAAGAAAGAGGCACATCATCTTTACCTTTCTTCATCTTGCAGCAGACAGGGGGCTTATTCATGCGCTTGTTAAGACCGGCGCTGCCTTCATTGCCTATGAAACAGTTGAGGCTGTTGATGGGACATTGCCAATACTTACTCCCATGAGCGAGATTGCAGGAAGGCTCTCTGTTCAGATAGGCGCGCATTATCTGATGAAACCTTCAGGCGGCATTGGCAAACTTTTGGGCGGTGTGCCAGGAGTAAAGAGGGGTAAGGTTACTATTATCGGCGGGGGCATTGTTGGGATTAATGCAGCGAGGATTGCTGTTGGACTTGGCGCAGAGGTTGCGATTATCAACAGGGGAATAGATAAGCTGAGATTCATAGATAATATATTCGGGGGCAGGGTGGAGACACTCGTATCAAATCCACATAACATAGAAAAATCTGTTATTGAATCCGACCTTGTTATTGGCGCTGTCCTGATTAAAGGCGCAAGGGCGCCAATGCTTGTTACAAAAGAAATGGTTAAGAAGATGAAAAAAGGCTCGGTTATTGTGGATGTATCAATTGATCAGGGCGGATGCGTGGAGACCATCAGACCCACAACCCATTCACAGCCGATATATGAGGTAGATGGTGTGATTCACTATGGCGTAACAAATATCCCGGGCGCTGTGCCACGGACATCCACCTTTGCACTCACCAATGCAACCATGCCATATATTAAAAGACTTGCTGATAAAGGATTAAAGGCGCTAAATGATGACCCAAATTTTGCAAAGGGTCTGAATATCTGTAAAGGAATATACCGCCTAAGACAATTAAGAAGCTAAAAGGGAGATTTAAGAAAGAGGGTTAAAAATGGGCTATCTATTCTGTATAATTGCATCCATTATTTTAATTGTTGCAGCGCCGCTTTCATCATCCGCCGAGACAGGCATCAAGAAGGTTACAAATAGTGTCTATGCCTATCTCGGATATATGGATGAGATAACCAAGTCCAATGAGGGCTTTATATCAAACTGCGGATTTATTGTAACAGATGAGGGCGTGGTGGTTGTTGATACACAATTAACACCTGACCTCGGAAGAAAGCTGCTTTCAGAGATAAGGAAGGTTACGAACAAACCTGTTAAATATGTAATCAACACCCACTTTCACCCTGATCACTTTTTCGGAAATCAGGTCTTTAAGGATACTGCTGTTATCATCTCCCATGAAAATACACGGACGCATATTTTAGATCGCGGTGAATTTGCAATAAAGACGTTCCGTGAAAGGCTCGGCGAGCTCTTTGATGATGCAGAGGTTGTCCTTCCAATGGTAACATTTAATAACAAACTCACAATACATCTTGGCGGCAGAAAGATAGAGATCTCATATTTTGGAAGAGGCCATACAGACGGTGATGCAATTGTGTATGTCCCTGATGAAAAGGTGGTCTTTGCGGGTGACCTTGTAAACAACGGCCGACTGCCCTTTATTGGAGACGGCCACAGCGGCGACCTTGTTGAGACCTTAAAAAAGATGGATGCCCTTGATGTAAATCTTGTTATCCCTGGGCACGGTTATGTCAGCGATAAAACTGGTATTGCAAAATCAAGGGAATTTATAGAAGACCTGCGGGCAGAGGTTAAGAAATATATAGAAAATGGAAAGAGCCTGCAGCAAACAATAAACGAGATAAAGATGCCAAAGTATAATGAATTAGGAAGGCACGATCTTTTACCGAGAAATGCAAAGAAGGTCTATCTTGAATTTGAGGATGAGATATTATTTAAATAAGTCTATTTTTCCTTCTTTACCCACTCATCTATAATCTTTTTTTTATCCTCTGGGAGATCAAGGAATTTAAGCCCCATGCCCGGCTCATAATTTGCCTTAAGGTGCATCTGGGGATCAAAGCGCCTTGCCCATATCACCTCCGCTGTGCAGCGGATCATAATATCTGTATCAGGAAGGGTAAACTCAAGAGGAAAACGCTCGCCCGCCTCTTTTGGGGTAAAGGAGGAAATAAAGAGGCCGCTCCGGCTGATGTTCTTTGCATAACCAAAGAAAGACTTATTGCTGTATTTCCCCTGCACCTTCAGGACAAGCAGATGTGTTCGCAGGGACTTTCTCTTATCAGCCCTTGGCCTTTCCTCTATCTGCTCTTTTTCCTGAGCCATTTTTACCTCGTCTTAAAAAACAGCCACTGGTCGTTGTTGGTGTGTATCAATGCATACCTTCCTTTAAGTTTTTTGCCTTTAAATTCTACAACTATCTTGTTCTTCTCCCTTTCCTCCAGTGTATATTCGCCATTGTCCCAAATTTCTACCTTGCCAGCGCCATAATGCCCTTCTGGTATTACACCCTCAAAGTCTTTGTAACTGAGCTCATGGTCTTCCACTGCAATGGCAAGCCTCTTTGTCCCCTCTTTTAACGGCGGCTCCTTTGGCACAGCCCAGCTTTTTAAAATCCCATCTATCTCCAGCCTGAGGTCATAGTGCAGATGCGTTGCATGATGCTTATGGACAACAAAGTCTGCTATCTGCCAACCTCCCACGTCAGATGGCCGATCTCAGGAAGGATCAGTTTCTCCATTGCAAGCCTCACAGCGCCTTCTGAGCCGGGGGTGGAAAATATTATCTTCTCCTTATAAACACCTGCTGTTGCCCTGCTCGTCATTGCTGCTGAACCAATCTCCTGATATGAAAGATACCTGAAAAGCTCGCCAAAGCCGTTCAGCCTCTTTTCAAGGAGGCCATCTATTGCCTCAAATGTCGTGTCTCTTTTAGATATGCCTGTGCCGCCATTTATAATAATTGCATGAAGATTATCATCAGCAGCGCCTTGTTTAATTGCGCCCTTAATCTGTTCCGGCTCATCCTTTACAATCTTGTAATACTTAATTGTGTGCCCATTCTCTTTTAGCAGCCTCTGAATCAACTGGCCGCTTGAATCTGTCTCCTCAGCCCTCGTATCACTTACAGTAATAACCATGCAATTAACATTCTTTACAGCCTTTTCTTTATGGTCTTTATGTCCCACTTCTTACTCCACCTTATAACATCACTCTTGCCATTGCGAGCGACTGACATTCATTAGTCTCTTACTGTAATAAATATTGTATAACTCTGTGCCTCAAGCTCGTCTGCTACTTTAAGCGCATCTTTTTCGCTCTCAAATGCCCCTACCCTTACACGATAAAATTTCTGGATATTAGTATCATATGAAACTATGTGGACATCTTTATACCTGTTTTCCAGCAGGGATTTCAGCCTTACTGCATTCTCCTTTTCCACAAAGGCGCCGACCTGAATTGTAAACAACCCGGCGCTGCTGACCCTCCCTGCTGAAGTCTTACCTTTTGCTGTCTGATAGGGCACCTCGCCTAATATCTCTAATTCTACCTTTGCCACCCCTGCCTCCACCATGCCAAGCTCTTTTGCAGCGCCATATGATAAATCCAAAAATCGTCCCCTTATAAAGGGGCCTCTGTCATTTACCTTTACTTTAACCTCTTTCCCATTCTCTAAATTTGTTACCCTCGCATATACACCGAGCGGAAGGGTCTTGTGGGCTGCTGAGAGTTTGTACATGTCATATACCTCGCCGTTTGCAGTCTTCCTGCCATGAAAATCCTTTCCATACCATGAGGCAAGGCCGCGCTCAGTAAAGCCCTCTTTGTAATAACCTGCCCTCTTCGGCCCTGCACAGGAGAATGTAAGCAGTAAAATTGAAAAAAATATTGTAAAGTGAAAACTGTAAATTTTAAATTTTAAATTATTTGAATTCACTCTTAAAATTTCCAATCGCAAATCTTCAATTTACAATCTTTTTATTATCACTGCTTTAAGCTGCCCCTTCTGCTGCCTTTGGTTCTTCCTTCTTCTCCTCTGCAACTGCCGCCTTCTTGCCTGCGAGCTTTGCCTTTAATCTTGCCTCAACAGAGGTTATAGACTTCACCCTCCTCTGTGTCTTCTTTAGTCTTTTACGTAATTTTCTTTGAATCTCCTTTTTCTTTGGATCATCACCGCTAAACTTCTTTACCCTTTCTTGCAGCCTGACAACCTTCTCTTTTAACTTAACAACATCTGCCATAAAAAACCTCCGCTATTTTATTTTATACTCCCCGCATCTCGGGGTGCCATATAAGCTTATGAAGCTGAATCTGAAGCCTTACATTAAGATTATCCTCTAATACCCACTCTGCCAATTGCCTCGGCTCTATCTCTCCAAACACAGGCGAGATAAGTATACTACACTTTTCCAAAAGTTCAAACCTCTCAATTACCCCTTTAGCCCATTCATAATCACCCCTATCCTTAATTACAAATTTCACCTCATCTGATTTTAGCAGATAATTAAGGTTGTTAAAATACATCTGCCCTGATTCACCGCTGCTTGGGCACTTAATATCCACAATCTTAATCACCCTGTTATCCGCCCTGCTTAAATCTATACTCCCATTTGCCTCAACAGAAACCATGTAATCTAAGTCAAGAAGCCTGTCCATAAGCTCATAGACATCTTCCTGCAAAAGCGGCTCGCCGCCGGTAATCTGTACAGATTTCAATCCAAAGGCAGCAATCTTCTCCATCACCTCATCAACGGTTACATTAACGCCTTCGTCATAAGCATATTTTGTATCGCACCACTGGCACCGCAGATTGCATCCTGTCAGTCTTACAAAGACTACAGGCAGTCCTGCAGAGCTTGACTCGCCCTGAATACTCTTAAATATCTCGTTTATCCTCATTCCCTCTCCAGCCTTATCCCAAGATGGAATGCCTTTCCATCCTTTATCTCTATCTCAATGGCCTGAGTCTTGTAGCCTGCCTTTTTGAACTCAAGCCTGTGCCTCCCGATGGAAAGCTCAAGCTCACCGCCCTTCTTTTTTAAATCCTCGCCTGTTCCAACTAATGTGCTATCAACAAAGACCTCTGCGCTTGCAGGCTCAAGCTCCAAAGAGATAATTCCATGCTCCCTTGCAGGCTCTTCTGCTTTAGGCGCCTCTCTCTTCACACCTGTAACCTTAATCATCTTCATATCTATGTTTATCATCTGCCCGGGGTTTATATAGAACTCCTGTGAAAAGGTCTCGTAACCCTCCATCCTAAACTCAATCTTATGGCTGCCGAGCGGCACAGTAAGATACCTTGGAAAGCCGTCATAGTCATCTGCTGTGCCGACATACTTTCCATCTAAATATACCTTTGCCTCTTCAGGCTCAACATCTGTATCAACATATCCCCAGTTTGGCGGTGACGGCGGATACCTGTACCAATATGGATCATAGGGATACCAGTATGGATCATAAGGGTATACAAAGATACGCGGCCCAATATAGATATGTCCCCTGCCCCTGTGGTCTGCAAAAAGAGGGGAAATGACGCCTAATAAAAGGATGGAGGCAAATAATATAACAAACAGCCTTTTCATTTATATCACCTCCTCTTCTTTTTTAATTCCTCTTTAAAAAATTTTTGGTATAACACATCCCATTCAGGGCTCTTTTCAACAATCTTCCTTGAATATGACTCAAGCTTCTTCCGCACCATAGCATCTATCTCATCATCCATTTTCAGCTCTGTGAGGATGATCTTTTTTATCTCCCGCAGGGCGATTACCTCATCAGCAATCAGATTAGCAAGCCTCTCTTTCTTTATCCCCTCAATAAGAAGATGGGAGATATGGTTTATCTTATCATCAGAGAGGATCATTACAGAACCAGCCCCCGCTCCTTAATCAGTTTGCTCTTAATCATATTAAACATTTTATTGTAATCAATATCTCCCCTCTCAATCTCCCTTTCGTATGCATTTAAAAGCCCCTTTACCTCCTGATTTATCTTATCCTCAATCACCAATTCCTCTGTAATGATATGCTCCATCCTCGCAATAATCTGATCTCTTGGAATCACTGGTTCAAGATATTTTCCTTCTATAAGTTTATCTGCCAGCGTCTTTGAAAGGATAGCAATACGTTCACTTGAAAGCCTCACCACTAACCTCCTTCTATTTCTACCTCAATATTAACAAAATTTCCTTTTTATTGCAATGGATTTAAGTGGTGGATATTGCGATAATAGGTAACATGGGGTCAATTCTTTATCTTTGATATACCCCGCTCCAACCTGCCCAACAATCCTGCAAGCATCCCGTCCTTCACTATCTTTTCTCTCAGCCGCCGCCGCTCCTGACTCACAGTGCTATAGTCTACTCCAAATATCTCGCCTATCTCTCTACCGTTTAAACCGCCTGTCCTGTAAAGCAAATCCATCACCATCCCCCTCAGATCACCCTTATCTGCTCTTATCTCCTCTATCCCCTTAAGCGTCTCTCGCTTTACATATTTGAGTATCTCTTCTTTTGAACGATATCGTTGTATCTCTCTAACCGAAGGACATTCCCTGTCTTTTTTCCCTCTTACAAATTTATCCCTTACCATGTCTATAAATCCCTCTCCACCTAATATACTCTGCCCAATAATCTTGTCTTTGATCTCTATCCCTTTCATCATATCAGCATAAATGGCCTTTTTATAGTTATCTCGCCCCCTATCTTTATCTCCTCCATATTCTTCCAATACTATGCCATAGGCTATAATTGTCTCCTTATGCCTCTTGTTGATATACCCACGAAGACTGCTCCATGTATATTCAAGAAGATATTGAAGCCTTCCTTTGCTCGGCCTTTTATCTCCCACCTTTGCCCTGATAGGATTTAAGTGTATGTATCTTGAAACCATAGACAGATACGATGCCTTATCAACAAGGATGCTCTTATATCTCCCCTGGTATAGATGCCCAGTCCTGTCGTGTCTCCTGTTATAATTGCCTGTATAGGTTATGTTGAATTGGCGCATAAATTCCCCCAGGTTTGCTAATGGAGTCTCAAGGAGCAGATGAAAGTGATTATCCATGAGGACATAAGAATAGATAAGGATATTATAAATCTTTGATGACTGTGCAAGTATTTTAAGGAATTTCTTCCTATCCTGATCATCATGGAATATCTTTTTTCGCTCATTTCCACGACAGGTAACATGATATATTGCACCAGGATACTGGATTCTCAGGGGTCTTGCCATGGGTAGTTTTTAGCACAAATATATTAATTTGTCAATAATAAAGAATTGACCCCCATAGTTTCTTTGCAGACGGCATAAAGGCTGCTGCAAAGGCAGGGATAAAGGCGATAATCCAGCCCGGCGGCTCAATTCGTGATGATGAAGTAATTGCAGCAGCAGACAAGCACAAGATTGCAATGGTGTTTACAGGCATGAGGCACTTC
>JACPZJ010000009.1 GCA_016195585.1 Nitrospirota bacterium
AATCCTCTCGCCCCGACCATCTATCTCGGGAGACGATGAATATGGTAAACAGTAAGGGAAGGGCAGAGATATTTGTGAGCGGCAGGGTTCAGGGTGTTGGCTACCGCTATTTTACAGAGGATATTGCTGCTGAGATGAGCCTGACAGGGTTCACGAAAAATCTTCCAGACGGAAGGGTGCATGTGGAGGTGGAGGGTGAGGTTGATGAAATAAAAAAGTTTATAGAGAGATTAAGAACAGGACCAAGTGCAGCAAGGGTTTTGAATGTGCAAATTAAATGGAAGGATTATGAAGGGATTTATCCCGATTTTTCCATCAGATTTTGACATGGGAAATGGCCGGCGGCCTCTTATTTATACTATTATAAAAAAGGCCCTGCCAGCCATATTTATTCTCACCTTTTTAATAAATTCCTGCGCTACTGCCCCTCCTCCCAGAAATGATATCAAAGGCGTTTACCATAAGATAAAAAGAGGCCAGACCCTCTGGCGCATTGCAAAGACATATAATGTTGATCTGGAACATCTCGCAAAGATAAATAATCTTGAGGATGCCACAGAGATAAAGACAGGAGAATGGTTATTTATTCCGGGCGCTGAGAAGGCTCTGGAGGTGGAGATATATAAGCCGGATGAGATTAAGGCAAGAAAGGTTTCTATCCCGCCGTCTGGCGACAGAGAGATTTCCCTTATCTGGCCGATTACAGGAAAGGTAACATCTCCCTATGGAAACAGAAACGGAAAGATGCATGAAGGCATTGATATAAGCGTTCCAAAGGGCACGCCGATAAAGGCTGCTGCCGGCGGCAGGGTGACATTTTCAGGAAGGGGTTATAAGGACTATGGGAAGATGATTATTATAAAACACAACAGCGAGTTTCAGACAGTATACGCGCATAATTCCGAGAATATTGCTGATGAGGGCGATGAGGTAAGGGAGGGGCAGGTAATCGGCAGGGTTGGAAATACAGGGAACGCCACAGGTTACCACCTTCATTTTGAGGTGAGGAAAGGGGGTAAGCCAATGAACCCCCTTTTTTTCTTGCCTTAGGTTTTTTTTTGTTATAATATAAATAAAATCAGGAGGCAACATGATCTCTAAGAAGAAAAAGATTCATGAGGAGACGCTGGAGTATGAATTGCCCCAAGAAGATGCAGAAGAGGAAAGAGATGTTGTTGAAGAGCTTGATCATCCATTTGCTGCTGAATCGGCAGATGAAACTGAGGAAGATGAAGATGAGGATAAGGTTGAGGCAGAAGAAGAGGGCGGCTTAGATACTATCCGTTCCTATCTGAAGGAGATTAGAAAGTCGCCTCTGCTGACATTTGAGGAGGAGCAGGAGCTTGCAAAGAGGATAGTAAAGGGTGATGAAGAGGCAAGGCAGAGGATGATTGAGTCAAATCTCCGACTTGTGGTAAATATCGGCAAGAGATATATTAACCGCGGCCTTCCCTTTGCAGATATAATAGAAGAGGGAAATCTCGGCCTGATGAAGGCAGTGGAGAAATTTAAATATGAAAAAGGATTCAAATTCAGCACCTATGCCTCATGGTGGATAAGGCAGTCAATTGAACGTGCAATAATAAATCAGACAAGGACAATCCGCCTCCCAGTGCATATTGCAGAGAGTGTGAATCATTTTATGTCTGTCCTTGGGCCCCTGATACAGGATCTGGGAAGGGAGCCATCAGTAGAAGAGGTCGCTGAAAGGATGGAGGTGGATGTTGAGGAGGTAAGGAAGATAAGGCAGATAATAAGAAAGACCTACTCCCTTGACAGGCCGATAGGCGATAAGGATGAAAATTCGCTAAAGGATATAATAGAGGATACAGCAATTCTGTCTCCTGTAAAGACAACAGAGGGGATTAGGAGGAGAGAGGAGATAATCAAGTGGCTTGACCTCCTTAAGGAGACAGAGAAGAAGATTATAATAATGCGGTTTGGGCTTGATGGCTGCGAGCCGAGGACACTTGAGGTAATAGGCAAGCAATTTAGTATTACAAGGGAGCGCGTAAGGCAGATAGAGGCAACAGCGCTGGCAAAGCTGAGATTTATAACAAATAAGAAATCAGTGAAGTTTGAAGAACTTTTATAGAATTGGGGGATGCAGGGGATGGATTTAAAGACAAAGATAAGGGATATACCGGATTTTCCAAAAGAGGGGATATTATTCAGGGACATTACAACATTATTAAAGGATAAGGATTCCTTTAACAGGGTAATAAATAGGTTTACAGCGTTTTACAAGGATGAAGGGATAAATAAGGTAGTAGGTATAGAATCAAGAGGATTTATCTTTGGCGCACCCCTTGCCCATCAGCTTAATGCAGGCTTTGTTCCTATAAGAAAACCGGGAAAGCTGCCGAGCGATGTATATGAGGCAAAATATGAGCTTGAATATGGCACGGATACACTTGCCATCCATCAGGATGCCATCTCGCCGGGTGAGCGGGTGCTTATAGTTGATGACCTTCTGGCAACAGGCGGGACAATGTCAGCAGCAATTGATCTGGTGAAACAGCTCGGAGGCACAATTGTAGGGATAGCATTCTTAATTGAACTCGCCGGGCTAAAGGGCAGGGATAAGCTGGATGGTATGAGTATACTGTCCCTTATCAGCTATTGATTTTACCTCTTCTAATGCGCCCCCGTAGCTCAGTAGGATAGAGCAGCAGTTTCCTAAACTGTTGGCCGCACGTTCGAATCGTGTCGGGGGCACCAATAAAAATAGACCGGTCTTTAATGACTTCCCGCAGAAAAAAAATAATCTCACCAAAAGCCGGCTTTGAACGTCCTGTCTTGGAAGGGCTTGTTGACGCAGGCTTTACTGACGGCAACAGGGTAAAATTACTCTGGAAGGGACAGGATGCCTTTGATGCGATCTTTAATGCTGTGGCTGAGGCAAAAACCTTTGTCTGTATAGAGTTTTATATCTTCAGGGATGATGAGACAGGCATAGAATTAGGCGATCTGATAAAACAAAAGGCAAAGGAAGGCGTGAAGGTATATCTGCTTTATGACCATTTTGGCTCCTTTACAACAACAAAATCCTTCTGGACAGAATTAAAAGAGGCGGGGGTAGAACTCCGTGCCTCGCGGTCATTTAAATGGGCAGCGCCATTTGATTATCTTATCCGTGATCACAAAAAGCTTATCATAGTTGATGGTGTTAATGCCTTTACAGGAGGCCTGAACATAGCAAATGAGTACCGCAGCTTTAAATTCCGCAGGAGGAGAAAGGCATGGAGGGATACAGCCGTGCTTGTAAAAGGGCCTGTGGTTGCAGTGCTTCTTGAATTATTCAAAAAGAGCTGGGCAGCATGGGGAGGCGGGGAGCTGCCTTGGGAATCTAAGGCAGAGGTCTTTTCAGATGGTGTACCAATCATACCAATCTTTGCAAGCTCATCCAAAGGTAGAAAGAGGATGAGAAAACTGCTTTATTACAGCATCAACTCTGCAAGGGAAAGCATCTACCTTACCACTGCATATTTTGTGCCGAGCAAGATGATGTTAAGAAGCCTTGAAGATGCAGTGAAACGGGGTGTGAAGGTAAGCCTCCTTGTTCCGGGAAAGAGTGATGTTCTTGCGGCATACTATGCTGGCAGGGCATTCTTTAGCCGGCTTCTTAAGGCAGGAGTTGAGATTTATAACTATGAAGGAGAGATACTCCATGCAAAGACCTTTCTTTTTGACTGCTGCTTTAGCATTGTGGGCTCTGCAAATCTGGATTTTCAATCATTAAGGAGAAATGACGAGGGTAATGTTGGTATTCTGGACAATGGATTTGGAAGGCAGATGGAGGAGGTCTTTTATGAGGATTTAAAGAGCTCAATAAAATTGGATACAGAGGAATGGTCAAATAGGCCGTATTCAGCAAGGATGCTGGAGCGCTTCTTTGCAATGTTCAGAAGGAGGCTGTAAAGACCTTTGATGTTTTAGCCGTTCAAACAATCCGCAGCCTTCATTTTTCCCTTTTATCTTATCCCCTTTTAAGATATACTATTTTAAAATTACAAAAAACTTATAGTAAATATGCGAAAAATACATATTAAAACATGGGGCTGCCAGATGAATGAGCATGACTCTGAGAGGATTGCCGGCATCCTTTCAGAGAAGGGCTATCAGATGACAGAAGATATTAAAGAGGCCAATCTCATCATTTTTAATACATGCAGTGTCAGGGAGAAGGCTGAGCATAAGTTCTTTAGCGAGGTTGGAAGGCTGAGGGGCTTAAAGAAAGATAACCCCAATCTTGTGATAGGTGTTGGCGGCTGCATTGCCCAGCAGAAGGGTGAGGAGATAATAAAGAGGACAAAGGGTGTTGATATTGTCTTTGGGACGAGGAGTATTCATGAAATACCAAGACTCCTTGACGGCCTCTCAGAAAAGAATAAGCATCTTGTTAATGTGCCTGAACAAGAGATAAACACAATTTCATATCCGACACTTAGAAATCAGGGTATAAAGGCATTGGTAACCATAATGTACGGCTGTAATAACTTCTGCTCCTATTGTGTTGTGCCTTATACAAGGGGTCGGGAGGAGAGCAGGCCTAAGGAGGAGATTCTAAAAGAGGTTCAGGGGCTTGCAAACATGGGCTATAAAGAAATTACACTCCTTGGCCAGAATGTAAATTCCTATTGTTATAATAGTGGAATGGATTTTTCATATTTACTCCATTATCTTCATCCTGTTAATGGGATTGAAAGGATAAGGTTCATGACCTCTCATCCTAAGGACATCTCTGATAAATTGATAGATTCAATGGCAGAACTTCCAAAGGTATGCAATCACATTCATCTGCCTTTGCAGTCAGGTTCAGATAGAATTTTACAAAAAATGAACAGGGGATATACCTATTCCGAATATAAAAAGAAGATAGATAAGATAAGGATGAGGCTTCCAGAAATCAGTATTACTACAGATATTATTGTAGGTTTCCCAAGCGAGACAGATGATGACTTTAAGATGACAATGGATGCCTTAAGAGAGATAGAGTATGACAATGTATTTGCATTCAAATACTCAAAGAGGCCGAATACCGCTGCGGATAGATTTAATGGGCATCTTTCGAAAGGTTTAAAAGAGGAGAGGCTGTCACAGGCCATGGAGCTTCAGTCTGGGATTACTACCAGAAAAAATAGAGGGCATATTGGGAAGACTGTTGAAGTTTTAGTTGAAGGCAAAAGTAGGTCTGACAATGGCCGTTTAACAGGAAGGACTGCAACCAACAGGGTTGTAAATTTTGAGTGGTCTTCCAAATTAGTCGGAAAACTTGTTAATGTAAAAATTATCAATGCAAACCTTTCAAACTTAGAGGGGATTATCAGTGTTTAAAAATAAGAGGATATTTTATTTGTCTGCTGCAATAGCTTATGCATTGCTAATATTCTTTCTTTCATCACTCACAGGGGCTGAGGCGGATAGGTTGAATTACTTTAAAATATGGGACAAACTTGCTCATTTCTTAGAATACGCATTATTCTGTTTCTTAGTAAGCAAGGCGCTCTTCTTTACTTTAGAGAATAATATGAAGAGGTATATTTCATTGCTTGCAGTGCTAATTGTAATTCTCTTTGCAATATCCGATGAATTTCATCAGTCCTTTGTCCCTGGCCGTTCTGCAGAGGTGTATGATGTATTTGCTGACGGCATGGGCGCTGTGTTGTCGCAGATTATCCTGTATATAAAAGAGGTAAAAGGTGATTTAAGATGAAAATTGCATTCTCAACTCTCGGATGCAAGATAAATCAGTATGACTCTGCATTGATGAAGGAATCATTAAAGGAGATGTTTCAGATTGTATCTTTTGATGATGTGGCAGATGTGTATGTAATAAATACATGCACTGTAACAGCAAAGAGCGACTACCAGTCAAGGCAGCTTGTACGCAGGGCAATAAATAAGAATGAAAAGGCAAAGATAATTGTAGCAGGCTGCTATCCGCAGAGTAATCCCGATGTATTCATGTCAATAAAAGGGGTTGACCTTATACTCGGCAATCAGGAAAAACTTGAGCTCAAAAAGTATTTACAGATTATAGAGAAGGAATCAGCGCCAAAGATTTATGTTGATAAACTAAATTCAGATGATACCTTTGTTCATTCAGATATAAAAACCTTTCCAAGCAGGACAAGGGCTGTCTTAAAGGTTCATGACGGATGCAGCTCCTATTGTGCCTTCTGCATTGTTCCTTATGTCCGCGGCAAGGCAAGGAGCGCAAGACCAGAGTGGGTAATCGCACAGATAAAAAATTTTGTTGATTCAGGATACAAAGAGGTTGTCTTATCAGGCGTGAACTTGGGTTCCTATGGAATAGATCTGATGCCGCAGATGAGCCTCTCAAGCCTTGTTAAAGAAATACTTGAAGTGACAGAAATACAAAGAATTCGCATAAGCTCTATAGAGCCTGAGGATGTTACTGATGGGCTAATTGACCTTGTTGCCTCTGAGCATAGAATCTGCAAACATCTACATCTGCCTTTGCAGAGCGGGGATGATGCAATTTTATCTAAGATGAAGAGGAAGTATGATTCCGCATATTTTAAAAATCTTGTTTTGAAGATTAAAGACAGGATACCTGATATCGGCCTCGGCACAGATATAATTGTGGGCCTTCCCGGAGAGGATGATACTGCCTATGAAAATAGTGTAAGGATGATAGAAGAGCTTCCATTTACATATCTCCATGTATTCACCTATTCCAGAAGACGCGGCACAGAGGCATTTAGTTTTAATGAGCAGGTGTCCGAGCAGATAAGGAAAGAACGGAGCAAGAGACTTATTGAAATTGGCAAGAAAAAGTCTTTAATGTTTAAGAAAAGCTATATCGACAGGACAGTTGATTGTCTTATAGAAGGCGAAAAGGACAAAAAAACAGGTATGCTCAAGGGCATTACAGGGAACTATCTGAGGGTATTGATAAAGGATGACGGAATGGATTTTAAAAACAGCATTATACCTGTAAGGATCGTAAAAATAGATAATACTGGTCAGTTGATTGGTGAGGTGAAGATAATTGATGTGTTTTAAAAATACCGAAACTTAAGAGGATACCCTAATTACCTACCTCAAAATTTTATTAAGGACTGGATTCCCACTCCCTGCTTACTACTGCAGGGGCAGGCTCTGCAGGGGCAAGTTTCGTGGGAATGACATAAAAACCATATTCCCCTTTCTTTTTTGTTTACAATAATTATCAAAAATGTTATATTTCTGAATTATTTATACTATGAAAGGCTTCGGATATTGATGGCGAAAAAAATAATTCTGGTACTCTGTCTAATCCTGTTTTACTCATTTAACAGCACGGCCTTTGGCGAAGAGATAAGGATTAAATTAATTGAGATAAAGGGTAATAAGAGGATAAGCGCCTCTACCATCAGGTCAAAGATAAAGATGAAAGATGGCGATACCTTTTCGCCTCTACTCCTTAAAGAGGATATAAAGTCGCTCTTTCAGATGGGCTACTTTGAGGATGTAAAGGTAGACACAGAGGGCTTTGAGGGCGGCATAAAGATTATTTTTATTGTAACTGAGAAACAATATATAGAAAGCGTTATTTTTGTAGGGAATGATGCGCTCACTGCTGAGAAGCTGAAAGAAAAAATTACTATAAAGCCTAATACCATTGTTGACCAGCAGATAATAAAGGATAATGTTGATAAGATAAAAAAATACTATGAAGATGAGGGATATTATTATGCCGCTGTTATACCTGTCTTAAAGACAACAACAGCAGACCGCATATCCATTATCTTTTATATAGAAGAGGGCAAGAAGGTAAAGGTGACTGATGTAAGGTTTGAAGGCAACAAGGCCTATAGCAGTTTTAAGATAAGAAGGACAATGAAGACAAAGAGGCACTGGATATTTTCATGGCTTGATTCAACAGGGAGATATAAAAAGGAAGAGGCAAGGAATGATATAGAGCGTATTGAGGAGCTATATGCAAATAATGGATATATTGAGGTGCAGGTTGGCGAGCCGAGGGTGGAGGTTTCTAAAGATAAAAAATCCATAATTCTTATATATCCCATTATTGAGGGTAACAGATTCAAGATAAACAAGATCAGTATTAAGGGCAATACTGTGTTTACAGAAAAGGAGCTAAGAAAGGGCCTTAAGATAGAGGAGAAGGCAATCTTCAAAAGGAATCTTTTAAGAGAGGATATTGTTGCAATAGTTGAAAAATATGGCGAGAAGGGATATGCCTTTGCCAATGTAATACCTGCTATAGACCCTGATAAAAACACAAAGCTTGTAAATATAACCCTGAATGTAACTGAAAAGGACAAGGTAAAGGTCAACAGGATTAATATTTTTGGAAATGATGTTACAAAGGATAAGGTTATTAGAAGGGAGATAAGGGTTACTGAGCAGGAGATTATAAATACAAAGGAATTGAAAAGAAGCTATCAGAGGCTGAATAATCTTAATTTTTTTGAGACAATTGAACTGCTTCCAAGAGAACTGCCTGAAAGCATGGTTGATCTGGATGTAAGAGTAAAGGAAAAGCCAACAGGCGCAATAAGTTTTGGCGCTGGATACAATTCAGTTGACCATGTAGTTGGAATGGTTGAGATATCGCAGGGGAATGTCTTTGGCACAGGAATACTTGCAAAGGCAAAGGGCGAATTTGGGAAAAGGAAGACCAATTATACCTTAAGTGTCAAAGAACCATGGCTCTTTGACCAGCCAATGTCATTAGGGGCGAATCTATTTAAGAGTGATCGCTCCTTTGACAGCTATAAGAAAGCAAGCATTGGCGGCAATACAACCCTCGGCAGGTCATTTACAGAATATATCAGCGGCAGTATAACTTATAATCTGGAGCGGGTGCAAATCCTTAATATGGCTGCGACCGCCCCTGATACTGTTAAAACAGATTGCGATCCCCATTATGCCGCAATTTCAAACATTGAATATCCATATAATAGCTGCAAAAAGAAGCTTACAAGCAGTGTTGGTCTGGGCTTAAGCCGCGATTCAAGGGATAATTATCTTGACCCGAGGGAGGGCTCAACTAATAGCATCTATTATGAATATGCCCTCTTGATGGCAGCAAAAACAGGATCGGAGGCAATAAGGAACTCTTATTTAATATTGAGTTGACCTTCCCCTTAATCCCTGAGGCAAAGATAAGAGGTGTCGCCTTCTTTGATGCAGGAAGGTCGTTTAATGATAATGAAGATCTTGATGACCATGGAGCCTGCCATGATGGGGAGTGCCGGAAACAGTGGCTCAGATACAGCATTGGCGCTGGTATACGCTGGATATCCCCTGTCGGGCCTTTAAGGCTGGAGTGGGGATATAAACTCGGCAAATATACATGGGAGAGCCAGAGCGCCTTTGAATTTGCAATAGGGACATTTTTCTAAAACAAGAGTTCAGGCAGGGGCGGCCCTGTGTGACCGTCTTTTTGAGGGCAACCACAGAGGGTTTGCCCCTACAAAATTTAATACAGGAGGTTGTGATGAGATTATTTTCTATTGTCTTAATAACACTATTTGCAGTGATGCTGGGTTTTGCAAATGCTGCTTACACAGCAGAAGGGATTAAGGTTGGTTCAATTGACGCCCAACGTGTCTTGAATGAGTCCAAAAAGGCGAATGAGTCTGCAAAATCTGTTGAAGATTTTGCGAAGGGCAAGGAAAAACTTTTAGAAAATGACAAAAAAGAGCTTGAAAAATTAGATGAGGAATATCAAAAGCAGCTATCCATTTTAAGCCCTGAGGCAAGGAAGCAGAAAGAGGAGCAGATAAAAAAGAAGTTTGAAGAATTCCAGAAGAAACGGGCGGCCTTATCTGATGAGGTGCGCAAGAAAAATGCCGAGGTCTCAAAGACCTTTGGGGAGAAGATAGAGACTATTGTTAAAAATATCGGTAAAAAAGAGGGATTCACATTAATCGTTGAAAAAAGGGGATTAATGTATTCCCCAGACGATTTCTATCCCCTTGACCTTACAGACAGGATAATTAAGGAGATAGATTCACAGAAGCCAGAGCCGAGATCTTGACGAATTTCCTCCGGAATAATATGCAAAAAAACACAGGCATAAAATTAAAAGACCTCGCAAAGATATTAGAGGGTGAATTATCAGGCGATGGGGAGGCGCTAATTTCAGGAGTCTCTGGCATCCGCGAGGCAAAAGAATCTGATATTACTTTCATAACAGGTTTAAAGTATAAACATGAATTGGAGCAGACAAAGGCATCTGCTGTTATTGCAACCAGAGAGTTTAAGGAGTTAAAGAAAAACTTTATCTTTGTAGAAAACCCGTATTATACCTTTAGCAGGGCGCTGAAATATTTTTATGAAGAGGAATATAAGCCCATTGGTATTGACCAGAGGGCGGTTATTGGGAAGGATGTGTCAATTGGCAAGGATGTCAGCATCCACCCCCTTGCAGTGATAGGCAGCAATGTAAAAATCGGCGACAGGGTTGTAATATATTCAGGTTCTTATATTGGAGACAATACAGTTATTGGTGATGACTCTCTTATTTATCCAAATATAACTGTAAGGGAAGATGTTATAATTGGAAAGAGGGTTATACTCCATAGCGGCGTTGTAATAGGCAGCGACGGCTTTGGCTATGCAACAGACAAGGGCAAACACCATAAGATTCCACAGATAGGCTGTGTTGTTATTGAAGACGATGTGGAGCTTGGCGCAAATGTTACAGTTGACAGGGCAACATTGGGAAAGACTATTATAAAAAGGGGAACAAAGATAGACAACCTTGTCCAGATTGCCCATAATGTTGTGATAGGAGAGGATTCTATAATTGTTGCACAGGCAGGCATATCAGGGAGCGTTGAGATAGGGAGCCATTGTGTGATTGGAGGTCAGGTTGGTTTTGTTGACCATATAAAGATTGGCGATAATGTTATGATCGGGTCGCAATCCGGCGTAATGAGCGATGTGGAGCCGAATCAGGTTGTTTTGGGAAGCCCTGCAATACCCCATAAAGACTGGCTTAGGGCGCAGGCAGTTTATCAAAAACTGCCAGAGATGAGAAAAAAGGTTGCTGAATTGGAAAAACGCATTGCTGAGCTTGAAAAGAAATCTAAGGAGGCCGATAAATGATTGACATCAAGGAGATACAATCAATCCTGCCGCACAGATATCCATTT
>JACPZJ010000186.1 GCA_016195585.1 Nitrospirota bacterium
AGGCCTTTTTAATTGCATCAAGATTGCCATAGTACTCCATATGTTCTTCATCTATGGTTGTCACCACTGCGATTGTCGGCGATAACTTTAAGAATGAACCGTCGCTCTCATCTGCCTCTGCAACAAGAAATTCACCCTGCCCAAGCTTTGCATTTGTGCCAAAGCTGTTAAGCTTGCCGCCGATAATAACTGTGGGGTCCACGCCTCCCTGTGCAAGGACAGTTGCTATAATAGAGGTTGTTGTTGTCTTTCCATGCGCCCCTGCAACTGCAACGCCGTATTTAAGCCTCATCAGCTCTGCAAGCATCTCTGCCCTCGGTATTACAGGTATCAGCCTTTTCTTTGCAGCCTGCACCTCTTCATTCTCCTTTGCTACAGCAGAGGACACCACCACCACATCTGCGCCATCTATATTGGATGCTGCATGGCCTTTGTGGACAACGCCTCCAATCCCTTCAAGATGTTTTGTTGTATCAGAAAGGCGGACATCAGAGCCGCTCACCTTATAGCCAAGGTTCAGCAGCACCTCTGCAATACCGCTCATCCCGATGCCGCCGATGCCGACAAAATGTATATGTTTTATCTTCTTAAACATCTCCTGCAAACAGCTCCCCGCAAATATTCACAATCTTTGAAGCAGCATTCCTCTTTCCAATGCCCATGCTCTTTTTTTTCATCTCTTCTAATCTATCCCTGTTATTTGCATAATAAAAAATCCTGTCTGCTATAAGCTTACCATTCAAGTCCTTATTTAATATCACCTCTGCCGCGCCTGCCCTTTCTAATGCCCTCGCATTCATCTCCTGATGATTGTGTGTGGCAAATGGAAAGGGTATTAAAATGGCTGCCTTTCCGCAGGCTGTAAGCTCAGCAACAGTTGTAGCGCCTGCACGTGATATAACTAAATCCGCCTCTGAATATGCAGAGGCCATGTCATATATATACGGGCTTACAACCGCTTCACAGCCTGCCTTATCATATGCATCCCTTACAACACCATAATCTCCATCACCTGTCTGGTGTATAATTCTTATCCTGTCCTTCATATCTTTCAAATACTCAACTGCCTCAGCCATTTTAATATTTATTGTGTGGGCGCCGAGGCTCCCTCCGAATATAAGGATTGTAAATTTATCTGATGTCCGCTCTGCCTTCCTGTTATATATCTCCTCCCTGATCGGATTCCCTGCAACTACTGCACTGCATCCCTTACTCAGAAATTTCTTTGTATCATCAAAGGCAACAGCAGCCTTATCAACTAAATATGAAAGCATCCTGTTTGTCGCCCCCGGTATCACATTCTGCTCTAATATCACCGTTGGTATCCGCCTGATTACTGCTGAAAGGATAATCGGCCCTGATGCATAGCCGCCGACGCCTATCACACACTGCGGCCTGAATTCAGACAGTATCTTAAATGAATCTATAAGGCTCATGGGTATCATAATTAATGTGCCAAGTTTTTTTAAAAGCCCCTTCCCAATTAAACCTGCTATCCTGACTGTCCTTAACTTAAAACCCTCCTTTGGCAAAACCTTTGCCTCTATTCCATTCTCTGTGCCGACAAAGAGTATCTCAATATCTTTGTATCTCTTCTGCATCTCCCTTGCCACTGCAATCCCAGGATAAAGATGCCCGCCTGTGCCGCCGCCTGCAATTATAATCCTCTTCATTTATACCTTCTTTGATCGCCTCTGCCCGCCTTCGTATTTTAGTATACTCATCAATATCCCTGCCCCAATCATATTTATTAATAATGACGAACCGCCAAAACTTATAAATGGCAGGGGTATACCCTTTGTCGGGAGAAGCCCTGTAACAACAGCAATATTCATCACTGCCTGAAAGCCTATCATAATGGTTATCCCCAGCGATAGATATCGGGCAAAGGGATCTTCTGTACGCAGGGCAATAATAAAGCCGATGCCAATAAGGATTGCAAAGAGCGCAATCAGGCTGACAGCTCCTATAAATCCAGTCTCTTCACCGAGGACTGAGAATATAAAATCCGTATGCGCCTCTGGCAGAAAGAAGAGCTTCTGCTTCCCCTCGCCAAGGCCTGCACCTGAAATCCCTCCGCTTCCGAGCGCCAGATAGGATTGGATAATCTGATACCCTGAATTTAATGGATCCTTCCATGGATCCAAGTATGCTGACCATCTACCCGCCCTGTACTTTGTATTAAAGATAAAGTTATAAAGAAGAGGGGCCAAAAGCAGGCCAAGCAACATTATATGGTTAAGCCTCGCACCGCCTGCAAAAAGAAGGAATACAGATATCATCCCAATTGTCATTGCTGTGCCCACATCAGGCTCTACCATAATCAGCATCACAGTCAGGCCCACCACGCTCATTACAGGAAAAAAGCCGTTCATAAAGTCCTTTATCCTCTCCTCTTTTTTAACAATCAGCCGCGCAACATATATTATAATTGTAAGCTTTGCAAGCTCTGCAGGCTGAAAGGAGAGGGCGCTGAATCTCAGCCATCTCTTTGCGCCATTCACCTCTCTGCCTATGCCCGGTATCAGCACGAGGATCAGGAGTAAAATAGTCAGGCCAAAGAGGGGTAAAAAAAACCTCTCCCACTCCCTGTAATCTATCCTTGAGACAATAATCATCGCTGCGATCCCAATTACCCCCCACATCATCTGCCTCTTTAAGAAAAAGAATGGGTCATTATATCTCTGCATGGCAAAGATGGCGCTTGACGAATAGGTCATTAGGATGCCGACAGCAGTAAGGATAACAACAATTATAAAAAGGCTGTAGTTAATACCTCTGATATTTAGAACTGTCATCTGACTCCCACATTCAAAACCCTTGACCCTTGACCCTTTGACCCTGTCAATTTATTCACTGCCTCCTTAAACACCCTCCCCCTGTCTTCAAAATTTTTGAACATATCAAAACTCGCACATGCAGGAGAGAGAAGCACAACATCGCCTTTATCTGCCTTGTGGGATGCAATATTTACAGCATCCTCAAGACTTGAAGCAAAGATTGTATCTGTAAGGTCGCCGATGGCGTCTGCAATCTTCTCCTTTGCCTTGCCTATTAATATAAGCAGCCTTACCTTATCTTTTACAAATTCTCTAAGAGGGGTAAAATCGCTTCCCTTATCAAGCCCGCCTGCAATCAGGATAACAGGCTCTGAAAATCCCTCTAATGACTTTACAACTGCGCCTACATTTGTCCCCTTTGAGTCATTGATATATTTCACGCCGTCAACTACCCTCGCAAGCTCAAGCCTGTGTTCAAGGCCAGAGAAACCTTTAAGCGCAGGCCGCATTAATGAAACAGGGCATCCTGCTAATTGCGATGCTGCTATTGCTGCCATTGCATTCTCAATATTGTGCACGCCCTTTATTCTGAGATTATCTATCTTTATTACTGCCTCATCCTTTCCGCTGATATTCGTGACAATCTCTCCCTGTTTTTCGTAGACGCCCATGTCAACCCTTTTCAATCTGCTAAATAGAACTGCCTCTGATTTTATATCCTTCATAATCTCATCTGTATATGGGTCATCTGCATTCAAGGTTGCAAAATCTTCCCTTCCCTGATTCTCAAAGATTCTTTTCTTTGCCCACACATATTCATCCATAGAATCATAACGGTCAAGATGGTCAGGGGTGATGTTCAAGAGCACAGCAATCCTTGGCCTGAAATCCTTTATTGCCTCAAGCTGGAAACTGCTTATCTCTGCCACAACCTGCTCCCATTTTTTATTTGCCAGAACAGCATCCGTAAGGGCTGTGCCGAGATTGCCGCCGATAAAGACATCCTTCTTATATGCCTTTAGCAATTCACCTGTTAGTGTTGTTACCGTAGACTTTCCATTTGTGCCTGTAATGCCGATAACAGGTGATTTAAGAAAATTATATGCAAGCTCTATCTCGCTTATTACTGGTATCCCTTTATCCTTTGCCTTAAGCAGATGCTCAGACCTGTACGGAACGCCCGGGCTTATGACAATCAGGTCGCTGTGTAAGAAGGTATTTAGATTATGCCCGCCGAGTTCAAGCCTGATATCCTTGTCATCAAGCATGGACAGGGTATCAGCAAGCTTGTCACTGCCTGCGCTGTCTGTAACAGCAACCTGCGCCCCTTCCCTCTTCAGCAGCCTCACCGCAGACACACCGCTCCTCGCAAGGCCGACAACGAGGACTTTCTTGTTTTTTAGACTAAAACTCAATTTTCCCCTCTTTAGAAATCAAAAATCAAAGATAAAAAATCAAAATCACAAATTAAAATTCAAAATGGTAAAACTAATATTTTAAATTTTGCACTGTAATTTTTAATTTTGATTTTTGCATTTTTATCTTTTTCTACCTCAGTTTCAATGTGCTCAAACTCAGCAGCGCCAGTATAATGGCGATTATCCAGAACCTCACGATTATCTTTGGCTCATCCCATCCCTTTAACTCAAAATGATGGTGTATCGGCGCCATCCTGAATACCCTCTTCTTTGTAAGCTTAAATGATGCCACCTGAAATATTACAGAGAGCGTCTCAATCACAAACAAGCCTCCAACGAGGAGAAGCAGCAATTCATGCTTTGAGATAATAGCCACAGTACCGATAGCGCCGCCGAGCGGCAAAGAACCGATATCACCCATAAATACCGATGCAGGATAGGCATTAAACCACAGGAACCCAAGACCTGCGCCTATCATTGCGCCGCAGAAGACTGCGAGCTCGCTTGCGCCTCCTATATGAGTCAACTGGAGATACTCTGCAAATACCTTATGGCCTGTTACATATGTAACGATAGTGTAGGAGAAGGCTGCAACAATAACAGGGCCTATTGCAAGTCCGTCAAGGCCGTCTGTCAGGTTCACTGCATTGGATGCGCCGACAATCACAAATATGGCAAAGGGTATATAAAACCAGCCGAGGTCAGGCGTTATCTTCTTAAAGAATGGGACGCTGAGTTTTGTTGAGTAAGCAGGAAGATGATATAAGATTACAGCAATAGTCAGCGCAGCAAGTATCTGCAAGGCAAATTTATATCTCGGCCACAGCCCCTCTGATTTTTTCTTTACAGATTTCAGATAATCATCCAAAAACCCTATTCCTCCAAAGCTTAAAATAGAGAATACAGCAAGCCACACATATACATTTGTAAGGTCTGCCCACAGCAGGGTCGGCACCAGTATGCCAATGATTATCAATATGCCGCCCATTGTAGGAGTCCCTGACTTCTTTTTATGGGTCTTTGGCCCGTCCTCATTGATATGCTGGCCGATCTGCCATCTCTGTAAGGTTCGTATAAGCCACGGCCCGATTACCAATGTAATAATAAGAGCTGTAACTATTGCATAGGCAGTCCTGAATGTAATGTATCTGAATACATTAAATCCTGAAAAATATGTATGAAGCGGATATAACAAATGATAAATCATCTATGCTCTTTTATCTCCTCTCATAAGCCCTTCTGCAATCCTTTCCATTGCCATTTTCCTTGAGCCCTTGATAAGAACAGTATCACCGCTCTTTGCAAGTTTATTTAGTATCTGAATCGCCTCCTGATGATCAACGCATACGAAGATATTGTCCTGTTTCATACCTGCTGATGATGCGCCTGAGACAATAAACCTTGCAAGCTCCCCTACTACAATCAGATAATCAACCCCTGAATCTACAGCAGCCATGCCTATATTAAGGTGCGCCTCCCTTGCATAATCACCGAGTTCAAACATGCCGCCGAGAACAGCAAATGTCCTGCCATTATTTTTAAAATCTGATAGGAGCCTGATAGCAGCCTCCATTGATGCAGGATTTGCATTATATGAGTCATTTATAATCCGTAGCCCTGAACTTAAAATCATGATTTCAGAGCGCATCTTAAATGGCTCAAACCCCTCAAGCCCTGCCTTTACATCCTCAAGGTCAAAATTAAGCATAACTGCCGCTGCTGCTGCTGCGAGGGCATTATAGATATTGTGCCTGCCTGACAGGGATAGGTTTATATCCATTTTCTCTTTGCCCTTAATTATTGTAAAGGCCATCCCGGCAGTCCTCTGATGCCTTATATCAACAGCCCTTATATCTGCATCATTATCAATGCCAAAGGTCACAACCTTTCCCTTTGCCTTATTCTTTAAGCTGACAGAATTTTTATCATCAGCATTTATCACAGCCGTATCAGATTCAGAGAGTGATTCTACAATCTCCCCCTTTGCCTTTATTACATTTTCTATGCTGCCAAGGCCTTCAAGGTGTGCAGCCCCGATATTTGTTACCACACCGATATCCGGCGCTGCTATCTCACAGAGCCTTCTTATTTCTCCGAGTCCGCTCATACCCATCTCAATCACAGCAGCCTGATGCTTCTTATTTAATCTCAGCAGTGTGAGCGGCACGCCGATGTGATTATTCAGATTTCCCTCATTCTTCAGCGCCAATAACCGCTGCCCTAATATCTTTGCAATCATCTCCTTTGTTGTTGTCTTGCCATTTGTCCCTGTAACACCTATAACACGAATGTAATATTTCTGCCTGTGAAAGGCTGCCATTTCCTGCAGGGCTGTTATAGTATCAGCAACTGCAATCAGCGCCTTCGTGTCATCTTGTATTCTTTTTTCAATCTTATCTGATTGAGACTCGTCAATAACCGCGCCGCAAGCGCCCATTTCAAAGGCCTGCAAAACAAAGTCATGGCCGTCAAATGCGCCGCCATTTATGGCAACAAAGAGCTCGCCATTTTTTATTGTCCTCGTATCAATAGACACGGCTGGCACAGCAACATCTCTATCGCCGCGCACCAGCCTGCCCTTAGTGGCTGAGAGTATCTCGTTTATATTAAGCGTATCTTTCATTTCAAGTGTTAACATCATCAGGTTGTAGGGGCGGGGTTACCCCGCCCCTACTTAAGCAACCCAAATGGTTGCCCTACAAAGATTCCCCTCTCCTTAATTCTCTTTAAATTGTAATTTTAAATTTTTCATTTTGCATTTTTAATTTTCTTTATCGCCTCCCGCGCTATTTCTCTGTCATCAAAATGTAATTTCTTATCGCCAATAATCTGATAATCCTCATGCCCCTTGCCTGCAAGCAGGATAATGTCATCCTTTTCTGCCATCCCTATTGCCCTGTAAATGGCCTCTTTTCTGTCAGGTATAATAAGATACTCCTGCAGCCTCCCGTTCCTCCTTCTCTTTATCCCCTCTTCTATCTCCTTTATAATTTCATGCGGGTCTTCGCTCCTCGGATTATCGGATGTGATAATCACAATCTCGCTTAATTTTGCGGCTGCCTCACCCATTTTGGGCCTCTTTCCCCTGTCCCTGTCTCCGCCGCATCCAAATACTGTTATCACCCTTCCCTTGGCAAAGACCCTTATTGCCTCAAGTATCCTCTTTAAGGCGTCCTCTGTATGGGCATAGTCAACCACAACAGAAAAGTCCTGCCCCTCATTTATCTTCTCAAATCTGCCGGATACGCTGATGAGGGAGGATATGCCCTCCTGAATCGCTGAATTATCAAAGCCGAGGCTCTGGCCAACGGCGATTGATGCAAGCATATTTAATATATTATACTTCCCTGTCAGTCTGGATTCTACAGAAAAATTTCCTTTTGGGGTTACTGCAGCAAACCTGATTCCGCCTATATCAATATTAATCTCCGCCGGCCTGATATCAGCATTTTCGCTGAAGCCATAGGTAACGGCCTTTACAGTCATTGCGCTTAGTATCCTATTGCTATAGGGGTCATCTATATTAATTATACCAACCTTCTTTGCCATCTTTCCCCGCTCATTATTCAGAGAGGTGAAGAGCTTTAGCTTTGCATTAAAGTAATCCTCCATTGTCTTATGAAAATCAAGGTGGTCCTGCGTAAGATTTGTAAATACGCCGATATCAAACTCACAGTTAGCAGTCCTGTTCAGTTCAAGCGCATGTGAGGAGACCTCCATAACAGCATACTCTGCGCCTGCATCTAATATCTGGCTGAGATATTTTTGCAGATCAGATGATTCAGGCGTAGTATGGGGCGCAGGCATCACCTCATCGCCAATTATATAGGATATCGTGCCGAGGAGCCCTGCCTTTTTACCTGCCTTCTCAATGATAGATTTTATTAGATAGGATGTGGTGGTCTTGCCATTTGTCCCTGTAATCCCGATCATGCGGAGCCTTCTGCTTGGGTCTCCATAAAATCTTGCTGACAGAAGCGCAAGGGCATTCCTCGTATCAGGGACAATTATTATTGTTGCATCGCCTTTGGATATATTAACAGCATCCTCCGCTACAACTGCTGATGCGCCTCTTTTCACAGCATCAGCAATGTATCTATGGCCGTCTGTCTTGAATCCCTTAACTGCAACAAATAGAGAACCTCTCTTTACCTCTCTTGAATCATAGGTAATATCCCCTATCTGCACATCAATCCCTCCATTGACCTCAGGCTTATTCAATACATCTAATAGTTCCTTTAATATCATTCCCGTTTAACCATAAACACCCTGTCTTCACTTGAAGAAGGGGCATTCAAATAAAAAAGCACATCCTCTGCTATATTTTTAAACACAGGCGCTGCAATACTCCCTCCCCATGCAATCCCCTTGGGGCTGTCAACTACCACAAGAAGGACTATCCTCGGATCCTCTGCAGGAGCATAACCGATAAAGGAGCTGATAAAAAACCTGTCTGAATAAAGCCCTGTCCTCGGATCTATCTTCTGTGCAGTGCCTGTCTTCCCTGCAACCCTGTAGCCGTCAATAGACGCCTTCTCACCTGTCCCGCCTTCCCCCACAACCTTAATAAGTATCCTTGTCATCTCCGCTGCGGTCTCTGAGGATATTACCCTCTTTTCTATCTGAGGGTAGAATTTTTTTGTGATATTCCCGTTCTCCATAACCCCGGAGACAACATATGGTTTCATCAGCCAGCCGTCATTAGCAATAGCAGAAAAGGCTGTTACTAATTGTATCGGCGTTACGCCTATCTCCTGACCCAATGATATTGAGCCAATAGACCTCTTTGACCAGTTCCTTGTCTCCCTTAACAGCCCTTTTGATTCTCCTGAAAGGTCAATATTTGTCTTCTCGCCAAAGCCAAAGGACTTTAAATATGTATAGAGCCTCTCCTTGCCGAGCCTCATACCAATCCGCACAGCGCCGACATTGCTTGAACGTTTTATAACATCCTGAAAGGAGAGCCGCCCTTTCTCCCTTACAGTATCATGTATAATCTCGCCGCCTATATCAATCTCCTTCTCCCCGAAGAACATCGGCTCATAGGGTGATGCAGCCTTTTCCTCCAGCGCGGCGGAGGCAACGATTACCTTTAATGTTGAGCCGGGCTCGTAGAGGTCAGAGACGATCCTGTTTTTCCATCCCTCAGGCGAATATCTTATAAACTCATTTGGATTAAAGGACGGCCTTATAGCCATTGCCAACATCTCGCCTGTCTTTGGGTCCATCCCTATAATCATGCCCCTCTTTGCCTGTGTCTTCTGGATAGCCTTATCCAATTCCCTCTCACATATATGCTGTATCACCTCATCTATAGTAAGGATAATATCCCTGCCGGGGACAGGCGGCGCATACCCGGATGTGGGGAAGATATATCTCCCCTTTGCATCCTTTTCTAATATAATAAAACCATCTTCGCCTTTTAAGAATTTATCATACTTGGCCTCTATGCCTTCAAGGCCGGTATTATCCATACCGGCAAAACCAATAAGATGGCCGAGCAGCTCTTTCTTTGGATAGAACCTCCTGCTCTCTTTTATAAAACCGATCCCTTTTATATTTTCATTCCTGACCTTTGCGACAACATCAGGGTTCAGCCTCCTGTTAACCCAGACAAAATCCCTGTCCTCTCTAAGTTTTCTTTCAAGCCCCCGCGCATCCTCATTCAGCAATCTTGCAAGCCTCCTTGCTGTCTCCCTTATATCATCTATCTCTGACGGTATGGCATATATAG